>DGQJ01000022.1:17299-22120 GCA_002389705.1 Bacteroidales bacterium UBA4417 | reverse complement strand
ATTGCCTGCCGAATGGACACCCAAAGGAACCATTAAAGTATGGGATGATGTGATTGGTAGTACAACTACATACACTCAGGTATTCGACCACTGGGAATATTATGACTGTAATACCGGCGACCCTGTTACACCACCTCAACCTGAACAACCAGCTAAAATACAAACCATGATGGTACAGCCTATAGATCAATGCCAACGGGCAGTATATCGCTATGAGCCTGTTACAGAAACAGGCAGCTATATACCGCTTGTACAAGCTACTGTTCATGCTCGTTGGTTTACACATATTGAATCTGATCTAACTGATAATAACGGATACTTTGAGACAGGTAAATTTAATTATGAGGTTAACTATGCGATAAAATGGGAAAGAGCAGATTATGATATCAGGGATGGCTCCCTATTGCAGGCTTGGTATAACGGACCTAAGCAAAAAGGGGACTGGAATCTGAAAATCAGAGGAGGTGAATCTGTGATGTTTGCAACCATGCACTGCGCTGCATATAAATCATTTTATGGCGAAAATTTGAATTTATACAGGCCTACACTGCATAATGGCGGAAGAACCAAAATCTGCTATAAAGACAGCTATGGCACTGGTGTATTTTGGGGCGATTGGAGTGCAACAGGAATACTACCTGATATAAAAATATGGGGAAAAGACGAAAACAATACTTATCGTAACACAAATATTGTATATGGGTTTACCATACATGAACTTGCACACCAGGCTCATTCACAATATCTGGGTAACATCCAATATTGGCAAGTATCAAAAATTATTTATGAAAGCTGGGCAGATGCAGTAGAATGGGCTTTGACCAATGATGAATATCACAAATTGGGCAATCAATTTCTTAGCCTTGCTGGAATCAATTATAATCATCCTAGCAATAATCATTCACGTTGGCCCTTAAATTGCACATGGGAATATTCCCCTATTTTTATAGATCTGGTTGATGATGTAAACCAAAGAATAGTACTCTTTCATGGAGATACACGATACCCTAATGATTTGATCACCGGTTACACCATGGAGCAAATCATCAAAAATATTTTACCTAATTCATATGGAATCAGCAGTCTGAAAAGTGCTGTTAAAAATAATAAAATTCCAGGAGTAACAGATGCCGTAATAGATGAGCTATTTTTATTGTATTGAAAACGGTATACCGATAATTAGTTGAACTGTTTTTCTAAACAAGGTTGTAAAATTTAACAATATATTCAAACGAAAATGAAAAAAATATTTTTGATTGCACTTATTTCTTGTTTCGGATTTTCTTGTAACAAAGACTTTCAAACNNCAAACAGAATCCATTTTCATGGTTACGAATAATTCATCTCATTTTGT
This sequence comes from Bacteroidales bacterium UBA4417, assembly GCA_002389705.1. Lineage (GTDB taxonomy): Bacteria > Bacteroidota > Bacteroidia > Bacteroidales > UBA4417 > UBA4417. Next base: position 20,766 of record DGQJ01000022.1, on the reverse strand, counting down.
AAAGCTGAAAGTCTTTGGGGTAATTCACCAAAATGGGCAGGAACTTACAGACACAAACTTCAAAATTCCACATGGTCAGAGCGTTACGATAGATTATAGCATTAAAACCGGAGAAAAAGATGTAGATACCGACCCTATGACTGAACCATTTGTGCCGGTTGACTCTGCTCTGATACTTTTTGATGATACATTAGGTATCATGTACAAACCCAGTGACACTAATTCACGCAACATTTTAAAAAAGAGCAGTTACACAGGAGGAAAAACAGATAAAAGGGTTTTCAGATACCTCTATTCAATAACTGATGAAGATTACATCAAAGCAGTCAGGATTAAATAACCTGATGCGTCAATTGGTACGTGTTCTCTAATCAGGCACGTACCAATAAATTATACTTGATAAGTAGAGTTATATAAAATCAGGAATGATCTCTTTGCGATATGTATGCAACTACAATCAAGGACAAGTTCATACATTTTGTATCCGGGTATACAAATAACCAAATGATGCCCTTTGTAACAAGAACAAACCTAAAGATTTTTTCAAGCAAAAATTTAACAACTGGCGTATCAGGAAAACAAAGGAATAAAAAGAACTACAGTGCTTTATGTAGAAGCAAATTGGTTTTGCTTAAATCTATATTTGGATATTTAATGGTTCTGCCTGGAATTCTATCAATTGCAACATAAATAGAGGGCATCTGAAATTATTTTACCTCCTCCATTTTAAATCTACTGATTAGAATTTCATAGGGTCTTGCTTCGCGACTCTGCCAACCATTAATCAATTGCATACCATGAAACCACTTTTTCGCTGCTTCGTTGCTGGTTTTCCATTCCTGCATACACCAGGGTTTTTGATTTTACCAATTGCGGGGCAAGGTTTTCAAAATAAGCCATCCCTTTAAATAAATCGCTCATAATGGTTTGAGTGGCTTTAATTTCAACAAGGTTGAGGCGTTCGTCATTCTGCCACAACAGATCAACTTCGTGCCCGGCTGCATCGCGCCAGAACCAGAAATCGTGTAGTAAATTCTGATGATAACTTGATTTCAGATATTCGGCAATGATCATGTTTTCAAAGACATTGCCTTTATGGGCACTGAGTTTCATACTATCAGCATCCGTTATATTCAGCAAATGACAAAGTAAACCACTATCATAAAAATACAACTTTGCACTTTTGGTAACCCTCTTGTTTAAATTACTGAAATAGGGTTGCAACTGAAAAATAATATAGCTGCTTTCAAGAACAGAAAGCCATGATTTGGCGGTTGGTTGAGAAATTCCACATTCGTTTGCCAGCGAATTCAGGTTAATTACATTACCTGCCCTGGCAGCACATAGCCTGACGAAATTCCTGAAAAGTTTGAGGTCGCGCACATGGATAATTTCCGAAAGGTCTCTTTCAATATAAGTTTGGATATAATTAGAGTAAAACATTCTTGCTTGAATTTCCCGATCGTAAATTGCAGGATAAAAGCCTTTTTGCATACTTACAGTGAAATCCGCATCTAAAATTCCAGATAGTTTTAGTTCTGAGAAATCGAATGGCAGCAACTTGAAAAGAGCTACACGGCCGGCGAGGCTTTGAGTTATGTTTTGTAAAAGGTGAAAATTCTGTGAACCTGACAGTATGAATTGTCCCATGATTTTACTTTCATCAACCAAAGCTTGAATGTACGAAAATAGTTGCGGCACACGCTGAACTTCATCAAAAATGACATATTTATCGTACAGTTTTAAGAAAGCGTTGGGATCGGTTGAAGCAAAATTACGGGTATCCGGATTTTCCAGGTTTACATATCGATATTCGGGAAATTCATTTTTCAGAAAAGTAGTTTTCCCTGATTGCCTTGGCCCGGTTAGTGTAATAACCGGATATTTGGACAGGTATTCATCAATACCTGATTTAATTGCCCGTTTTATAGTCATAATTAACTGTTATTGTGATACAAAGATAAGGTATATTTTGAAATTGCAATACTTCAATTTTGAAATTGCGTGATCTGAATTTTGAAAATGCATGATCTGAATTTTGAAATTGCATAACCTCAGCCTGTGTATTGAGCAATTAAAACGCATGCAGATTTGCAAACCGGCCGGATCATAAAAAAGCCCCTCCGAAGTTTTACACCTGGAGGGGCTCCCGATTAATAGCTGATTTCTTATTTTGCTTCCAGCACCTTATATCCCCATGCTTCGAGGGTAAAAGGTTCTTTTTTCTGGATTTTGGTTTCGTTGCCGGTAAATACATCGGTGTAGGTTCCGTTAACTATATCGCCTTTTACGGCTACTGATACCGGCGTAGCTGAAAGGTTGAGCACCACCAGCACTTTGGCATCGCCTTTTTCGCGGATAAAGCTCATAACTTTCGCGGGTTCGGTGTTCTTTACCTGGGCGAAGGTGCCACCATACGGGGCATTCCACAGGGCTTCGTTGCTGTGTTTAAGCGCATTCAGTTTTTTATAGAAGGGCGAAAAATCAGCCGTTTTCCAGTTGATGGTATCTTTTACAAAGAACTGCAGACGTTTGTTTAAACCTGCTTCCTGCCCGCTGTAAATTAACGGCATGCCCGGAAGGGTGTAAGTTAACACTGCAAAAGCATTTTCGCCGGCGCCGAATTTTTCCTGTGCTGTTCCGTTCCACGAGTTTTCGTCGTGGTTGGTGATAAAGTTCATCTGGAAAGCATATTTTGGCAAAATGGAGTCAACTTTCATTACCTGCGCGACAATTTTATTTACAGAGTCTTTGCCCTGTGCAACCTGGTGCATTACATGGTGCATTCCCCAGCCGTAATTCATATCAAATGCTTTGTTGCAGAGTTCAGGATGATCTTCGTTTTCGGCAAGCATAAACATGGGCTTGGTTTTTTCGAGGTCGAGGCGGGCTTGTTCCCAGAAATCAACCGGAACTTCTCCAGCAACATCACAGCGGAAACCATCAATATCGCAATTGGTAACCCAGTATTTCATGGCGTCAATCATAGCGGCGCGCATATTGGTATCGGCATAGTTTAGTTTGGCACAATCGGTCCAGTCGAAGGGCGTCATCATTTTACCAGTGCTGTCTTTTATATACCATTCAGGATGTTCGGTAACCCAATTGTTATCGCGGGCCGAATGGTTTGCAACCCAATCGATAATAACTTTAAATCCCATATCGTGTGCCTTGGTAACCAGGGCTTTAAAATCAGCTTCGGTTCCAAATTCGGGATTAACGCCTTTATAATCTTTTACCGAATAGTAACTTCCCAGGCTTTCTGTAAAGCCTTTCGGAACTTTGCGATCAACAACACCAATTGGATTAATAGGCATAAACCAAAGGATATCCACGCCCAGTTCTTTGAGCCGCGGCAGGTTGGCTTCGAAAGCTTTAAAGGTGCCTTCGGGAGTGTACTGCCTTACATTTACCTCGTAGATTACAGCGTTTTTAGCCCATTCGGGATAGTTGGCCTTTACATCGGG
>DGQJ01000022.1:0-17234 GCA_002389705.1 Bacteroidales bacterium UBA4417 | reverse complement strand
GTGTTTTGCGTTTTTACTGGTTGGCGATTTCGATATTCACGGGTTTCCCGTCCCATGAAAAGCTAATATTCAGCCATTTATTGTCAAAGTTACAGGTAGTTTTAGCATCATTGGTATTGCCTGTTTCAGCAGTGATTTTTACGCTTTTGCCATTTATTTTTACGGCGGCTGGCATGGCGTTCATCCGGATCTCGAAACGCATGGTTCTTGTAGCGGGCATGTTTTCCCATTTCCCGGTTCTGGTTAAGGAAACCGTGGTTTTTGCATTGTTCTTCGAGCCTTTGTAGGTGATCAGTTCATATTTTCCTTCTTTCAGCGATTTGCTGTTCAGCCCGTTGTCCTCGTATTGCACAAAAGTGGATTTCCCTTCCGGGTAATACCGCACCACATAGTTTGCTCCGTTGTAATTGTCGGTGGAGATTAGCGGTTTGGTCATAGGTATAAAGCTGCCGGCTTTGGCAAATACCGGCATATCATAAATGGTAAGCGGGAAATCCACCCGGTTTTTACCGGGGTATTCATTGCCTGTATGGAAATCGTACCATTTGCCTTCGGGCAGATAAATGCTGCGGATGCTGAGTCCTTTTTTTATAACAGGAGCAACCAGCAGGTTATCGCCCCACATATATTCATCTTCAACAGCAACTGCTGAAGTATCGTTTGAATACTGGTAAAAGAGTGGCCGCATCAATGGTGATCCGGTGGTTGCATTCTGGTATGCNNGTTTTTTCGCTGAAGTACACCGGTTCGCTGGGAATTACCGAGCCATGGGGCCGGAAGATAGGTGTAAAGACTGCAAACTGTAGCCAGCGTGTGTACAGTTCGTCGTCCTTCACACCCTGTGCAAATCCGCCGGCATCGGAATGTATATACCCGAGGCCATTCATGCCCATGGTAAGCAACAGCGGGAGCTGAGCCTGTAAACCGCCCCAGCTGCGCGAAACGTCGCCTGTCCAGGGATAAGCCGCGTAGCGCTGCGAGCCAGCGAAACCGGAACGCTGCAGGTGAAATAAGCGTGTGCCGGGATAGTTTTCGGCATATTTTTCGAACAGCATTTTATCCCAGTAATGGCCGAAAATATTATGCACCTGGTCGGCTTTGCCATTCACATGGTAAATATCGGAAGGATGGCTTTCGGGTTCGCCCAAATCGCCCCACCAGCCGGCTATGCCCATGTCAATCTGTTTTTTGTATTTCTCCCAGAACCATTTTCGGGCTTCGGGTTTAAAAATGTCGATCAGGCTGCCGGGGCCGAAATAAAACTGTTTGTCGATGTAAGTGCGGCCCAGGCTGTCGGTAACAAAAACGCCTTTTGCGGCGGCATCCTTATGATTGGCAACGGTATCGATCACATAGGGTTCGGTGATCAGGATGGTTTTTATGCCTTGTTTCCTGAATTTTGCCACCATGCCGGCCGGATCGGGCCAGGCTTTTTTGTACCAGTCGAGTTTGCCCAGGTGTCCCTGAATGCTGTCGCCAAACCAATAGAAATCGAGGATAACGGCATCAACCGGGAAATCTTTTTTTCGCATCAGCGTAACAATGCTGTCGGTTTCCTTCTGGTTGCGGTAAGCCATGCGGCTTTGCAGGTTGCCCAGCGCCCAGCGCGGAGGCAGGGGTTGCCGGCCGGTGAGCTGGGTATATGATTTCATAATTTCGGGATACGAGCTTCCGGCAATAAGGTAATAACGGGCGGTTCCGCCAATTGCATTCCATTCGGTAACCGAAGGATCGGTATTGCCTATATCAACATAACCTTTCTGAGGGTTATCGAACAGGATAGCATACTTACGTGATGAAATGGTCATGGGAACAGAATAATTGAGCTGGGTAGCTCCAAATTCATACCCATACGATGGCCTGTTGTAAAGCGGAAGCTTTTTGCCACGCCTGTCCATGGCTATGGCGCGTTCGCCGGTTCCGTATACTTTTTCACCTTTTTTAAGTGCCAGCCTCACCCCGGTATTTCCCGGTTTGCTGTAAAAACCGCTTTCCTCGCTTAACAGCGTGTCGCTTTTGTAAATATAGGTGAGAAAGAACGGATCTGCGTTGGCCGCGATAGTCATCTGGCCGTTGCGTAGCACATACCCGTGTTTGGTTTTGGCAGTGCTTAAGGCCACTTTGCCGGGTTTCATGATCACCGAATGCGATGGATCAGCTTTTAATGATCCTTCCGGGAAAAAGGTTATTTCGATCATTTCCCCCGAAAACGGCCTGAGTGAGATAGTTCCTTTGTCGAGTGTGATTTTCCACGAAGCGGGCAGTTGTTCAACTTTGCGGAGTTTGTGTATTTCGCGGTTACTTTCGTTTACTGCTTTTACCGGTGGTTTGTAGCCGTTTACATCCACGGTAATGTCCTCATTATCTTTGGTTTTGCCCACCAGCGAGCCATCCATATTGCGGAAAACATATACCAGCTGATTTACCACATCTTCGGGCCTCAGCATATAAAACGAGTTTATCACGAATCGGAACGAATACAGGTTTTTGCCCTCGCGGTTCATTTTCAGACTCTGATCGTCCTTGCCCCAGTTGCCAATCACGTATTTCCAGTCGTGGGCATCCATGCTTTTGTTGGTGATCACACCCGTATGTATATACACATCGCCGGGCTGGTCCATTAAAGCTTTGTTACCTTCGGCTGCATTAAAGTACAAAGTAACCGTATCCGTAACCTTCGGATTTTCGGGCCTCAGCCAGCATATCTGTGCAAACGAAACAACTGAAAGCTGGATGAATAATGCTATGGCCGCAAAGCGGATTATGTTCATAAAAAAGGGATTTACGATTTACGATTTGACAATTTACATCCGACATCCAACATCCGACATCCGCAATCCAGTTACTTCATCAACTCAATTATCTTCACACTTTTTGCAGGCACTTCAATTTTGCTGAGGTCAGTGATCTGGTTACCGCTGAGTACGTCTTTGCCGCGTTTAAATCCTTTCAGGTTTTCCTCGAAGCGTGAAGTGGCAAGCGTTTTTTCGTATTTGTCGTTGTTATTCATAATCACCATTACCGACTGTTTTTCTTTTTCGAGGGTGCGGAAATACACATAAATACCGTCTTCGGGGATATAATGGGTGAGTTTGCCTTCCTGCACGGTTTTGTTGTTTTTGCGCCAGTTGAACAGTGCAGTCATATAGTCCAGAACATCTTTCTGGTCGTTGCTCAGGTTTTCGCGGGTAAACATATTTACTTCGTCGCCCTGCCATCCGCCGGGGAAATCCTTGCGTTTACCCGGGTCGCCCTGTAAGGTTCCGCGGTCGCTGAGTGCTTCGGTTCCGTAATAAATCATAGGCATGCCGCGGGTGGTTGCCAGGAATGCAAGCGCCATTTTCACGTTTTCAACGGTTTTGAGAATCGGGTACATGCGTTCGATATCGTGGTTATCGGCGAAAGTTATCAGTTTTGAAGGATCGCTATAGAGGAAATCCTGCGAGAGCAGTTCGTACAGGCGAGCCAGGCCGGTATCCCAGCCTTCGTTTTCGGTAAATGCTTTCTGAATGGCGCCCATAAGCGGGAAGTCGAAAACATGCGAGAGGTAGGAGCGGTACCCATCCTTGTTGGATTTATTATCCATCCAGTACGAGATTTGTGGCGGGTAGTTAATCCAGGCTTCGCCCACGGTATTCAGGTTGGGATATTCCTCGCGTAGGGTTTTCATCCATTGAGCCATAAAATCCTTGTCGGAGTAAGGATATGTATCCTGGCGCAAGCCATCAAGCCCGGCAAATTCAATCCACCAAATACTGTTTTGGATCAGGTATTTGGCAACAAAAGGATTTTTCTGGTTAAAATCGGCCATAGAAGTATCGAACCAGCCGTCCGACATTTTCTTTTCATCGGCTTTTGAGCGGTATGGATCAGAAATTACGCCGCCGCGGAAATTGGAGCGGGTAAATTCGGGCCACTCATGAATCCAGTCTTTTTGTGGCAGGTCTTTCATCCAGTACGAATTAGTGCCGAAATGGTTAAAAACAATATCCATCACCACTTTCATCCCTTTTTTGTGGGCGGCATCCACCATTTGCCGGTAGCTGTCGTTGGTACCAAAGCGGGGGTCAATTTTGTAAAGATCGGTAATGGCATAACCATGGTACGAGTATGCATTCATGTTGTTTTCGAGCAGCGGGGTGCACCAGATGGTTGTAACGCCCAGTTTCTGCAGGTAATCGAGGTGGTCGGTTATTCCTTTTATATCACCGCCGTGCCTGCCGTTTGGGTTCGACCGGTCTGCTTTTTCGTACATGCCGGGCATATCGTCGTTGCCGGGATCGCCGTTGGCAAAGCGATCGGGCATAATGAGGTACATCATATCCGCCGTTGTGAAGCCTTTGCGTTTGGCGGATCCTTCGGCACGTGCCTTCAGCTCGTATTTGTAGGTGGTAAATGTGCTGTCTTTTTCCTTAAATGCAATATTTATTGTGCCCGGTTTTGCAGTGTTGCCGATATTCAGATCTACAAACAAATAGTCATTACCTGCGCTGGTAACCCCTTTTATACTTACGCCTTTATACTCCAGAGCAGCCTTGGTTTTGCCAATATCTTTGCCATGGATCATCAGCTGCAGCGAGTTGTTTTTCATGTCTGTCCACCAGCAGGGAGGTTCAACATGGTCGATGGTAACCTGTGCGAAAGCGGTTTTGAGGCAGAAAATACAAATAAAAATCAGGGTGTTTCTTTTCATGGGTTGGGGATTTGGTTTGGCAAAGATATAAGAAAAAAAACCATATAAAACACCTGGTTTTCATGCAATCGTTTGCAGGATAGAAATTTATGATAATATTTTTTTTGGGGCCTGTACAGCCTGATATTATTGCAGAAAACCTTGATCCGGATTTAATGGAAGCCGCTTTTTTGAAATTTAAACCATGCCCTTATGCGGAGTAGAGCATTTTGAAGTTAGATAACTCTAAGGATTAGGCTAACTGTTAAACCAGGAATTGATATGCTGGTAAAACTTCAACAGTAAAACCTTCGTTAACAATATGATCAGCGCCTCCAAAAGTTACTATCGTTGCTTTTTGTTGCCCGAAAAAACGCATGGCTGCCAGCAAACCATTCAGTTCGCGTTTTAAATTGTCGGCTGTAAGTTCGTAGCATACCTGCACCAACTCCATTGCCTGACCGCCTTTCATTGCCACAAAATCGCATTCACCTTTTTCGTCGAAATAATACAGTTCAGTGTATTTTTTTCTCAAATGAAGAAATACCAGGTTCTCCAGTTTGCGGCCTGCATCCTCAGTGAGCACTGACGAAACTACGTTCACCAAACCCAGATCAATGGCATATACTTTACGTGGATTGATAAGCTGCGCCTTTGTTGAATGACTGAACATAGGTAAAAAAGATACCAGGTACGAAAGCTCCAGGTGCGAAAACCAACTTAAAACCGTACTTGTAGCACCAATCGAAAGCGCTTGTTTTAATTTCGTAGCCGATATACGGTTGCCAATATTCGAAATAAGATACTGCGCAAGCCTGTGCAGGCTTTTAGTATCTTTTATCCCGTAACGGGTAACGATGTCGCGAATCAATATATCATTAAACAGCGTGGCAAGTTGTTCGTCATCTCCATTTTTTACAAACTCCGGAAATCCTCCGGTTTGCATATACTTTGCCAGGCTATCGGTTCTGGGCGATAGTTGCTGAAACTGCAGAAATTCGGAATACGAAAACGGGAAAAGCTCCTGGGTGATATGCCGCCCGGTTAAGCGGGTTCCCAACTCCTTGCTGAGCAGCGATGCATTTGACCCTGTGATCACAACCTGGAGGCCTTCGTCCAATTTCTGGCGGACAAACATCTCCCAACCTTCAACCCATTGCAGTTCGTCAAAAAAAAGAATTTTAGCGCCTTTGCGTGCTATAATTTGATCTAACCTGGCAAAATCCAGCAGGTTGAATTCATATAATTGAGGTGATTCGAAATTCAGGTATAGCAAATTTGTATCATCTAAATCTTTCATCATTTGCATCAGCAGTGTGCTTTTTCCGCATCGTCTTACTCCGGATATGATTAAGGCATGTGAGGATAAACTTTTGGTGGCAGGCTTTAGCTCACGCTTCAACCCGGTATCGCGTGTAGTAAGCCTTAACATTTGTTGTTCCACAACATGCTCTATAACACTTTCTAAAATCATATCAGTTTAATTTGTTTGATACAAAGATACAATATTGTTTGATGTAATCAAACAATATTGTATTCTGCTAAACAACAATTTCGGAATTAGCCCGGTTGACCAGAATAATGAATATTAAGCTGGTTAAAAAGTAGGGAAATTGTTTCATATACAGCGATATACAGATATTAACTGTGCCACCCGACAACCCTTTTCATAACCAAGAATTTTTAGCTGTAATAGTTTGTTATTTTTTTCGTGTAAATTTTTTCGCATATCCCAGCAATAATTCTTACATTTACTTTCGCTAACAGGCATCTTATTACTGCCATTGGCACCAGCCCCCTTTATTCTCCAACATACTGAATATGAAACCTGGCCTCATTTTTATTTTTGCAATTGCTGTTGCAAAGATGAGTTTTGCACAACCAATTATGCTTCCGCTCGAAAAAAACAATTACCAGAAAGTCACATCCTACGATGAGTTAACTGCATTTGTCAGCCAGCTTGATCAGCAGTCGGGTTTGCTGAAAGTGGAAACCATTGGTCAGTCGGTGAAGGGCCGTAACCTGTATGCGCTCAAATTTTCGTCGGGCGAATTTGGCAAGGATAAATCGAAGCTGAAAGTTTTGTTCCTGGCCCAGCAGCATGGCAACGAACAGTCGGGCAAGGAAGGTGCCCTCATGCTAGCCCAATCGCTTATAAAGCCTGAAAACAAATTTCTGCTTGATAAACTGGATATTGTCATCGTCCCGCAGATGAATCCTGACGGTTCGGAAGTAAACAAAAGGCGAAACGGGAATGATGCCGATCTGAACCGCAACCACCTGGTGTTAACCGAATCCGAAACCCAGGCTTTGCACCGTTTTTTTGATAAGTACCTTTTCGAAGTTACCATGGATGTTCACGAATATGCACCTTATGGTGGCGATTGGCAGAAATACGGCTACAGGCGCAATGCATCCGAAACCCTGGGCGTGAACACCAACCCGAACGTATCGGAACAAATCAGGACGTTTTCGAACAAAGTGGTATTCCCTTACTGGTCGAAATACCTGGCCGACAACAAATTTACCACCGCCATTTATGCGCCCGGTGGTCCGCCGGAACTGGATTACATCAGGCACAGCACCTTCGATGTGAACGATGGCAGGCAGAGTTTCGGGATACTGAACACGCTCTCGTTTATTCAGGAAGGATTGAACGGTGAAGATACCTATGTTGATAACATCAGGCACCGGGCCGAAGGTCAGATGACCGGGATGCGTGCCATACTTCAGTTTGCATATCTGCACCAGAGTGAAATTAAAAAAATGGTTGCCGATGGAAGAAAAGCGCTGGAATCTGGCAAAGCTAACCCAAAGGTTTCCATACAATCGGAACACGCTGCCAACGGTCAGAAACTCACAATGACCCTGCTATCGTATTCCACCAATACCGATACCGTTGTGGTTGTAAATGATTACCGCCCGGTTGTTAAATCGATTTACGATGTAACAAAGCCTGCAGGTTANNGCTCATGGACTGGGTTCAGCTACATGCACTTACGTATTCACCTTTTAAAAATCAGAAAGGCTATAAAATTGAGCAATACACGATCAAGGGTATAGATTCTATCGATTTTGAGCGCGATATAATCATCAATCCCCAGGTTGAAGCAAATGCCTATACCGCAGCAATTGGTGAAGGTGAATATATTTTTATACCTACAGCACAGCTGAAAGGAAACATGGTTGTACTGGCACTCGAACCAAAATCGGAACTGGGGCTGGTAACCTACCCGCAATTTGCTGATCAGCTGAAAATCGGGGAGAAATTCCCGGTGTTAAGGGTATCAAAAAAATAATCTTTTAAAGATATCAAGTCATTGTATATGAATACTATAAAACGAATTTTTACAACCGGGCTTTTTTGTTCGCTGGTGTTTACACTCAGTTTCTGCAAGCAGAAAAAAGAAGAAGACAAAGGCTACATTGTTCAGGTTGGGCAGAAAGCTCCCGATTTTGAACTTACAACCACCGACGGAAAAACCTTCAGGCTATCTGATCAGCGGGGGAAAGTGGTAATGCTGCAGTTTACCGCCAGCTGGTGTGGCGTTTGCCGCAAGGAAATGCCGCATATCGAAAACGAAATCTGGCTTCCGCTTAAAGATAAGGATTTTGTACTGGTTGGCATTGATCGCGATGAGCCTTTAGATGTGGTTCGTGGCTTTGCCGAAAAAATGAAAATAACCTATCCGCTGGCACCCGATTCGGCAGCCAGGGTTTTCGCGTTGTACGCCAAAAAGGAAGCCGGAATAACCCGTAACGTAATCATCGACAGGGAAGGTAAAATAGTTTTCCTGACCCGGCTTTACGATGTAGAAGAATTCAATAAAATGAAAGAGGTGATCAACAGCTTGATCTTTAAGCCATAGCTACGGCTACCTGAACCCGTACTTAATTTGTAAATCATTAAAAATATACTGATATGAGAATAGACCGCATTGAATTACGCCACACCAAAATGATACTCGTAACGCCATTCGTTACTTCTATGGGTACTGAATACGATGAACAGCACATTATGGTGCGCGTTGACGCCGAAGGAGTTACCGGCTGGGGCGAGTGCGTTGCCGAAGAAACCCCGTTTTATTCGTACGAAACAGTTCCTACTGCATGGCATATTCTGAACGATTTCCTGATTCCTGCCATCATCGGTAAAGATATTGCGAGTGTGGATGAAGCCATCGCAAGTTATGCCAAAGTGCGTGGACATATGATGGCTAAAGCCGGGCTCGAAGCTGCATTGTACGATGCTTTTGCAAAATCAAAAGGAATATCCCTGTCGAAGATGCTTGGCGGAACACAGGAAAAAATTAAAGTAGGGGTAAGCCTGGGTATCAGCGACACGGTCCCTGATTTGCTTCATGTGATGGAAAAATACATGAAGGAAGGCTATCAGCGGATAAAAATTAAAATTGCTCCTGAGCGCGACCTGCAGTTTATTGATGCCCTTCGGCGCGAATACCCTGATATGTTGTTGCAGGTTGATGCCAATTCGGCCTACACACTTAATCATCTTCCGGTGTTTAAGAAAATGGATGAATACAATCTTTCGCTCATAGAGCAACCGCTGGGGTATGACGATATATTCGACCATGCCAAGTTGCAGCGCGAAATTAAAACTGACCTTTGCCTTGATGAAAGTATCCATTCGCTCGGCGATACGCGTGCTGCCATTGAAATGGGCAGTTGCCGTATTATCAACATTAAACCCGGACGTGTGGGTGGATACACAGAATCTAAAAAAATACATGATTATTGTGCATCGAAAAACATTCCGGTGTGGCATGGCGGAATGCTCGAATCGGGTATTGGCCGTGCGGGGAATGTGGCCCTGGCATCGCTGCCCAATTTTATCCTGCCCAGCGACCTGTCGCCAAACCGGAAATACTACACTGAAGATATCGTTGAAACGCTGTTCGAACTGAACCCCGATGGAACCATCACCGTGCCCACCGGGCCGGGGATAGGCGTGGAGGTAAATATGAAAGCGCTGGAGAAATATACGGTTAAGAAGTGTGAGCAGAAGGCTTAAATACAGGTTTAGCAAAATACTTTCTTTTCTTACCCATCAGGGAGATATTTAATTACACACAACCAGATAATCAATACTCATAGCATTGTCTGGTTGTGTTTTTGTTTCCCCGTCAGGGGATAAATTTCAAGAGATAAATTATTCCGGATATTTGTTTCCCCGGAGGGGATAAACCGGTAAAGAGAAATGTATATGTCCTGCGGACAAAATTGCTGGCATTTGCCTTTCCCTGTTGAAATTTATGCCCTACGGGCAAAAAAAGATCAAAATAAGGATGTACAACTACGCTCCCAACAAAGAAACCTGTTAACCAGGATTCTATTTTTGCTGTGTATCGCTCAGAAAAATCTGCAAACTCTCATTCACCAATTTCAGCACATCGCCCATTTTTACCAGGTCGGCAGCAGCAGGAATATCTCTGGGAGTATGGTAATCGTTGTGTAAGCCGGTGTTGTAAGTCATTACCGGAATGTTTTTTGCCGTAAACGATGCATAATCGCTGCCCGAATGGCCGGTAACATCCCACAGATCGAGGATAAATGGATGGCTCAACGTGCCATTGATCTGCCAGGCAAGTTCCTTTAAATACTCATCATTAGTTCGTGTTCCAATGCTTAGCTGTCGCCGGGCCGTATCTTCGACCACACTTCGCGAAATCATATCCATGTTGATATACAATTTCACTTTGTCGGGCGACGAAAGCGTTGATGCAAAATACTCGCTGCCAATCAGCCCCTTTTCTTCGGCGTTCCACGAAGCAAACAGGATGTTACAAGGGGGAATGGTTTTGCTTTCGGCCCACACCCTGGCAAGGGCAAGCAATCCGGCAACACCCGATGCATTATCGTCGGAACCATAGTAAATTATATTTCCGCGCTTACCCAGGTGATCGTAATGCGCTCCTAAAATTATGGTTTGCGTGCTATCCCTGCCCTGTATTTTCCCAATCACATTGTTAACCAGCAACGTATCAACGGTTGGTTTTGCTTTCAGCGCAATTTTACATCTCAAATCCACCGGGTTGAATTTCAGCTTCTCAGCTATCTGCTTTTCAGACTTTATGAAATCCATACCCAATGCCAGCGCTAGTTTCTCGCTGCTTTTTTTATTCAGCCGGAAACAAACGGAAAGAGGTTCACTTTCAACTTTGGGCAAACTGTACCCGGCACTGATGTATTCGGGCTCGGTGCTCACGGGATTGCTCTCAGGTTTTGTGTTTGCTGGCTTTGGATATAACACCGCTTTGTTTACAATGATAACTGCGGTGGCACCTTGTTTTGCAGCTACTGAGCACTTTTTATCGAGATCGAAATCATCGTTTTCGGCTGTAGCCTTGAATTTTTTCCATGCCACGCTCGCTGTATCGTGCTGCCCCGGGTAGCCAGGCATAATCAGCACTATTTTTCCTTTCACATTTAAACCGGCATAATCGCTATATCCGAGTGATGAGTCGGCAATGCCGTAACCGGCAAATACCGGAACCGATTCAGCCGCCAATGGCTTCGCCAGATTAAAAACCCTGAAATCGCTCCCGGCCTGCAGCTTAAGTTTCTGTTCTTTTGAAATCATTACATCAAGCGATGCATCACCGGCTGTTTGCCTCAACAGCTTGAATTCCTGAAAATAATCTGTTGGCCGGTAAGTTAACGCTGCATTGGTTTTGTAAGGTTTCAAGCCCAGATGCTGCATCATGGAGGCAATATATTCAGCTGCAACAATGCCGCCTTGCTGTCCGGTTTCGCGGCCTTCGAGTGCTGGCGATGCCAGAAAATTGAGTATGGGTGCAAAGTCATTAACCTGTGGCGAGTGAACAGGTTGTGGTTTGGTTTGTGCGAGTACGCCAGCCTGAGCAAATAAAATTGAAAAAGCCAGGAACAAAATGTTTCGAATAATACTTTTCTTCATACGTTAGAAACAGATTTTACGATACCGGAAGTGGTAAAGTTCAAATATTTTCAAAAGTACAAAATAAAGATATCCGGCTGGATTTAAAGCCGGGATCAACTGCTGCCTGCCGAAAAAAATATCCTGTTTCGTCAGGGTTATTGATATTTCTTCTACTTTTGTAAAACAAATGACGACATTTTCAGCAAATATCAATTGGTGGTGGTTTACAACAAAAGTTGTGAACAGCTAGATTTTTGCGTTACCTTATCATAAGTCAGCCCGCTGTTTACAAAAAACAGCGGGCTTTTTTTATCATCAAAACATCATGGCAATGAACATTTACACCAAAACCTACCAGCAGCTATCCGATACCAAAACCCCGGTAAGTTTGTTCCTTACGCTGCGCGACGAATACAGTGCGCCTATGCTGCTCGAAAGTTCGGATTACAACAGCAAAAGCAACCATTATTCGTTTTTGTGTTTCGAGCCCATTGCCACCATCAGCATTCATAACAAAGTTGCCAAAACAACCTTCAATGGCCGGAGTAACATCAATACCCTGTCAGCCGATCCTGAATCGCTCAACCATACCTTCAACAGCTTTATAAACAGTTTCGTTTTCCCCACTCATTTGCCTGAGCACTTCAAGGGATTGTACGGCTATTGCTCATTTAATATTGTTGAATACACGCATGAGCTGAAGCTCCGTAACCATGCCAACGAAATCCCTGAACTGCTGTATCACCTGTATTCACTGGTGCTGATGTTTAACCATGCCACCAACGAACTGAGCATGTTCTCGCACGCGTATTCCGAAACCGAAGCCGCTGCAAACCTGGAGCTTCTGATTGAACGTATTGATCTGCACAAGCACAGCAATTACACCTTTGAGCTTATGGGTGGCGAAACCAGCAACTGCACTGACGAAGATTATATGCAAAAGGTAACCCGGGCAAAAAAATACTGTAAACTGGGCGATGTTTTTCAGCTGGTTGTTTCGCGCAGGTTTTTCCAGGATTTTAAGGGCGACGACTTTAATGTGTACCGTGCGTTGAAAAAAATTAATCCGTCGCCATACCTGTTTTATTTCGATACCGGTAATTTCAGGATTTTTGGTTCCTCGCCCGAAGCCCAGCTAAAAATCAGCGGCGGTATTACCGAAATACATCCCATTGCCGGCACTTACAGGCGAACCGGTGATGATGCCTACGACATCGAAAAATCGACCGAATTGCTTTCGGATGCCAAGGAAAATGCTGAACATGTCATGCTGGTCGACCTGGCCCGCAACGACCTCAGCAAGTATTCGAAAAACGTACACGTGAAATCGTATAAACAAATCCAGTTCTATTCGCACGTTATTCATATGGTAAGCAATGTTTGCGGACAGTTAAGGCCTGAGTTCAGTTCCTTCGAAACCCTGAGCGGAACGTTCCCTGCCGGAACGCTGTCGGGAGCACCCAAGCACCGCGCCATACAACTGATTGACGAGCTCGAAAACGACGCCCGCGGTTTTTATGGCGGAACCATCGGCTTTGTAGGCCAGAAAAATGAACTCAACCAGGCCATTATTATCCGCTCGTTTTTAAGTAAAAACAACCGGCTGGTATACCAGGCCGGAGCCGGTATTGTTGAAAGCAGCAACGAAGAAAGCGAACTGCATGAAGTATTCAACAAGATTAATGGATTACGCAATGCGCTGAAAGAAGCAAATACGCTTTTTAAATCCTGAGCCTGCGTAAAAGAAGTTGCATTAACATAAAAAAAATCAGGCATAAAGCCTTGAACCAAACCATAAGAAATTGCAAAAATGAAACTACTGGTACTTGATAATTACGACAGCTTCACCTATAACCTTGTTCAGCTGATTGAAAAAACAAGCAACATGGAGTACGAAGTGCATAAAAACGACAAAATTACACTCGAACAGGTGGAAGCATTTGATAAAATACTGCTGTCGCCGGGTCCCGGAATTCCTGTAAATGCAGGTATTATGAACGACCTGATCCGGATATATGCCTCGCGGAAATCAATTTTGGGCGTATGCCTGGGCCTGCAGGCTATTGGCGAAGTTTTTGGCGCAAAAATTATAAACCTCGACACCGTGTACCATGGTATTGCTACCGAAATAGAAATTATTGCCGGGGATCCGCTGTTCGATCACTGCCCTAAAAAATTTGTTGCCGGCCGCTACCACTCCTGGGCTGTGGATTACCAAAGCGTTACGGATGATTTAATTGTAACCGCGTTGGATGCAGAAAACTGTGTGATGGCCTTGAGACATAAAATCTACGATGTGAAAGGCGTGCAGTTTCATCCGGAGTCGATACTTACTGAATATGGCGAGCAGATGATCCGGAACTGGATCGGGTAGGAATGTACGATGTACGATTTACGAATGACGATGGGAGAGCATATTTATGAATACTGAATTGAACCCTTGAACGCGAAGCTTTGAACTTTTGAACGCCGCCGGCATTTGAAACATTGAACAACTGAACCTTTGAACAATAAAACACAATGAACGAAATATACCTAAAACTAGCCGCAGGTCATCATCTTACGGTAACGGAAGCCGAAATACTGATGAATGGATTGTGCGAACAGCAATACAATGAGTACCAGCTGGCTTTTATACTGGGTTTATTCAAAACCCGGACCATGCACCTGAGCGAACTTGCAGGATTTCGCAATGCACTGATGAAACTTTGCGTGCCTGTTAAGCTTCATAAGCCAACAATTGATGTATGCGGTACCGGCGGCGACAACAAGAACACCTTTAACATTTCAACCTTGTCGGCTTTTGTGCTGGCTGCTGCCGGGGTGCCTGTAGCCAAGCATGGCAATTTTGCGGCAACCTCGGTTTCAGGTTCTTCTGATATACTGAAACACTTCGGGTATAGTTTTAAAACTACCGAACAGGAGCTGAACGAAGATCTGCAAAAACACAACCTCTGCATCATTCATGCGCCAAATTTTCACCCGGCACTTAAAAATGTGGGACCTGTGCGCCGCGGACTGAAGACAAATACACTTTTCAACCTCATGGGCCCGCTTGTAAACCCGGCCCAAACCGAATTCAAGTATGTGGGTGTTTTTAACCGCTCGGTAGCAAGGCTCTATCATTTCTTCCTGCAAACCGGAACCACCCGGTATTGCCTGGTAAATTCACTCGATGGGTACGATGAAATAAGCCTAACTTCTGATGTGCTTGTTACTACCAACAATAGTGAACAGGTGATACCTCTCGATGAGCTTCCTTTTAAGCCCTGCACACCCGGGGCAATAAGTGCAGGCGATACCATAGAAGAGGCGGCCCGGATTTTTCTTGCAATTTTAAATAATGAAGCTACCGAAGCACAGAAAAATGTGGTACTTGCCAACAGCGCTTTCGCCATGCAATGTTATACCGGTGAGCCACTCAGCGATTGCATTGCAGCCTGCGCCGAAAGTCTCGGATCGGGCAAAGCGCTTCGGTTATTCACAACGGTAATAGCAAATTGATGATGAATAAACTTCAGGAAATTGTAGTTGAAAAACACAAACAGGTCGCTATCGATAAGCAGTTGCGACCGGCCGAAATGCTGGAATCTACCCTGTATTTTAACCGGAAATGCGCATCGATAAAGGAATATATCAACCGTAGCGATAAAAGCGGGATTATTTCGGAAATAAAGAAAAAATCGCCTGCCCTGGGTGCCATCAATACAGGCATACGTGTGGAAAGCCTGGCGGCAGCATACACCGCTGCAGGTGCAAGTGCCTTGTCGGTGCTCACCGATAGCGCGTTTTTCGGGGGGTGTAATTCCGATTTAACCGCTGCCCGCGAAAATACAGCCATTCCGATTCTGCGCAAGGATTTTGTTATTGACCCGTACCAGGTTATTGAAGCCAAATCCATAGGGGCCGATGTTATTTTGCTGATAGCAGCCATTTTAACAAAGAATGAAATTGAGCAGTTCACTACACTGGCGCATCAGCTGGGAATGGAAGTAATCCTCGAAGTTCATGCCGTTCAGGAACTTGAAAAAATCAACAGCCATATCGATGTGATCGGTGTTAACAACCGCAACCTCGAAACCATGCTGATTGATGTAGCCACTTCGAAAGCCATGGCAAAATACCTACCTGTCGGGGTTGTTAAAATTTCGGAAAGCGGCATCGAAGATCCCGCCATCGTACTGGAGCTTAGAACCCTGGGATACAATGGATTTTTGATCGGATCCCATTTTATGAAACACAGCAATCCGGGAGATGCTTGTGCAGCGTTTATCCGGCAGATCAATAATTTAAAAGCGGATTCAAATGGAGCTTAAAGTTTGTGGTATAACCACCACCGAAGATATCGTAGAGCTCATTACGTTGGATATTTCGCGGCTGGGTTTTATTTTTTACCACCAGTCGAAACGGTATGTTTATGGCAAATTAATTGAAGAAGGCCTGCAGAAAATACCGGAACGAATTAAAAAAACCGGGGTGTTTGTTAATGCGTCAGTTCCTGAAATAGAACAGGCTATTGAACGGTATAAGCTCGACAGCATACAGTTGCATGGTGATGAAACACCGGAGTTTTGCAATTATTTCAGGGGGAAAGCGGAGGTAATAAAAACCATTTCAATCAGGGACAAAAGTTCGTTCGAAACCACCCGGTTATTCCACGATGCCTGCGATTTGTTCCTGTTCGATACCCACAGCGAAAACTATGGAGGAACCGGCAGAACCTTTAACTGGCAATGGCTTGATGCATATACTTCCGAAAAATCATTTTATTTGAGCGGGGGTATTGGCCTGGAAAACTTCGTGAAGATTTTGAAAATCAACCACCCGGCATTAACCGGGATTGATGTAAACTCGAAGTTCGAAATCAGGCCGGGCATTAAGGATGTAGAAAAAATTAAACAGCTTATTGAATTGATGAAAGGCTGACAATAATGAAAAAACAATTAACCACAGGGACACAGATTATACAGCTTTTCACTGAGAATTTCTCCGTGTTTCTCCGTGCCCTTCGTGTCTCCGTGGTAAAACTTCAAAATAAAATCATTCAAATCGTTCAAGTGTAACCAGGAAACCAGATATGGAAGCTAATTCTCAAACAAAATCAGGATACTATGGTAAATTCGGGGGCGCCTATATCCCCGAACTGCTTTTTAATAACGTGGACGAGCTGCAGAAAAACTATGAGCGCATTATGGAGTCTGCTGCCTTTAAATCGCAGTTGAACTCGCTCCTGAAGGATTATGTGGGCCGCCCAACACCGCTTTATTATTCGGAGGCTTTATCGGCAAAATATAACGCCCGGATTTTCCTGAAACGTGAAGACCTGAATCATACAGGAGCTCATAAAATTAACAACGCATTAGGCCAGGCTTTGCTTGCCAAAATGATGGGCAAACAAAAAATTGTAGCCGAAACCGGTGCCGGTCAGCATGGGGTGGCTGTGGCTACGGCCTGTACCTTACTGGGCTTGTCGTGCGTGGTGTTTATGGGCGAAACCGATATTGCCCGGCAGGCACCCAACGTAGCTCGTATGAAAATGCTTGGAGCCACCGTAACCCCTTCACTCAGCGGGACCAAAACCCTGAAAGACGCCACCAACGATGCCATCCGCTACTGGATTAACCATGCCGACGATACACACTA
>DGQJ01000302.1 GCA_002389705.1 Bacteroidales bacterium UBA4417 | reverse complement strand
TCCAAAGTATTTTTTCTCGGTGCTTGTGATGTTTATCAGTTTAAAGTCCTGTTCCCAAACAACCAGTTTGGCCGTGCTACGCAGTTTATCGAATATGATATTGTTTTCTTCGAGCGTTCGTTTTTCAATAATTTTCATATCCACGAACCTGAATACCAGATATGCAGCCAAAACTATTATTGCAATTAATCCGACCAGTTTTAAACCGCTATCCGCTTGTTTCCTGAAATAATTGAGCATATAAAATGATTAATCTTCAAAATTAATGACAATTATCGCAACAACTGCAGGCCAGCTGGTTTTTTCGTGCTTTTTCAAGGCTTTCGCGACCCTCGCTGAAAGCATACCAGGCAATGCCCAATGAACCGGCAATATCGATATAATTGATTTTAAAAAGTTCGTATAACACGCTTGATGCAAGCAGGATAAAACTCAGGTACAGGCATGTCCGGGTACAATGAGCATCGGCAATAATGGCTTCTGAATTAAGCGCCCTGCCTGTTTTAAGTTTATAATACATCAGGAAATACATGGTAAGTATCGAAACTGCAGCTATAATAATGCCGGCAAGGGTGGTTTCGGGTTTTGAATGTTGAATGATTTTCAGCACGCTGCCCGCTACCAGCCCTGCTGCAAGCAACATAAATGCAACGCCTGTTATCCGCAGTGCAAGCCGTTCAAACTTATCGAAATCCTTTATTTCACTGCGCTGCATGCGAATAACCATATGCAGGATACCAATCCCGGAAATCACTTCAACAAAACTGTCGATGCCAAAGCCCAACAGTACCAGGGTGTCGTCGGTACTACCGAAATACACGGATACCAGGCCCTCGATAATGTTATAAATAATTGTAACTATGCTGAGCCACAAAGCCACGTTGAGCCATTTTGGGGTGTTCATCTGTAAGGATTAAAGTAATTGTTTGTATAAGTGATAATTTTCGGAATCGAAGCAACAGAATAACACCTGGACCAGCGTTTTGTTACCGGCTAAAAACTGATCCGTTTCCCGGGTGGCAATTTCAGCCGCCTTATTTTTGGGAAAGCCATATACGCCGGTACTTATGTTTGGAAAAGCAATGGAGGTACAATTGTTTTGAACTGCCAGCAGCAGGCTTTGCCGGTAGCAACTTGCCAGCAGTGCAGTTTCGTTATTCTGTCCTCCGCGCCACACGGGGCCTACGGTGTGGATCACGAACTTTGCCTTCAGGTTGTAGCCTTTGGTAATTTTTGCCTCGCCGGTCGGGCAACCGCCCAGGGTAATGCATTCGGCAAGCAAACCGGGCCCGGCAGCGCGATGTATTGCGCCGTCAACACCGCCGCCTCCAAGCAGGCTGCTGTTGGCTGCGTTAACTATAACATCCACATTTAGTTGGGTAATATCAGCCTGAATAACTTCAATATGAGCCATAGCTTTTTTATGAACAATGAGAACCTGGACTTAACATCGCTGCCGGTATGGTTTTCTTTATTTGTGAGCTTTGCGGTAGGCGCGTTTCCAGGCACGGCGGGCCCAGTAATGCCTGCGCCAGTATTTGCCCCACCTGATCCCCGACCATATACGCTCGTGGATGTAGTAGATGAACAGTTTTATGAGAAACTCTATCACGGCAATTAAACCGGCGTTACCGATACTTTCGCCCAGTGAAAGGCTTTGGTACTCGTGCGAGTAGACAAAAATTGCAACAAACATAGCCCCGGAGGCAAATATCCGGTAGGTGATGGTTTTTAACAGGCTTCGTTGCGGACTGTCGCGGAATACTACTTCGACTTCCGGGTTTTGTGGTTGTGTAATCGGTGATTTATTCATGCTTTATTGTTAATCTACAAAGGTTTAATTTACTGGCAGGTTTTCTTTAGTACCTGAAATGTGCTTTTGCTGCATCGAGCAGTTGTGGATGTAAAACAGTATTTGAAGCCAGCAGTTCGGCTCCAAAGATATAATCATTCCCGCCTTTTAAATCGGTTATGGTGCCGCCAGCTTCTTTTACAATCACGATGCCGGCTGCCACGTCCCAGGCATGCAGCCCATACTCGTAAAAACCTTCCACGCGGCCGCAGGCGGTATAAGCCAGGTCAACTGCAGCTGAGCCCAGCCTTCGCAAACCTGAGGTATGACGCGCAAAATACGTAAACAGCTCAATGTATCCGTCGAGCTTGCCAAAATCGTAGTACGGAAATCCTGTGGCCAGCAATGCATTTTTCATTTCATGCTGCTCCGAAACATGGATCTTTTTCCCATTCAGATAAGCTCCGCCATCTTTGCATGCATAGAAACACTCGTCGAGGTTAGGCTCATATATTACCCCGCAAACTATTTCATTGTCAGCCATCAGGCCGATGCTCACCGAAAACAAGGGAATATGATGCAGGAAATTGGTAGTGCCGTCGAGCGGATCAACAATCCAGTCGTATTTTTCGCCACGTTGTGTGGCGGTCTTTTCTTCGGTAATAAAACCTGCTTCGGGCAATATTTCGGCCAACCGCTTCACAATACGAGCTTCAGCAGTTTTATCCACATAGCTTACAAAATCGTGCAGCCCTTTTTCTTCAATGTCTGCCGACCTTACGTTGTTAATTTCTTCGAGGAAAAATTTCCCGGTTTCTTTCGCCAGGGCAATTACCTTCTGGGTGATACTTTGATAGTCCATTTTTATTTTTTTTTATGCTTTTCAATGAAATAGGTGGCCTGATATATTTGTTGCGTACCGAATCCAAAAGTAGCTACAATATTGTTGTCGCAGCAAGTAAAAAAGTGTTTTTGCTGCATAATCCCGTTTTTACCCAAACCCGGAATGTTATTGGGTTGACTGCCCTGATAGATATGTGAGTTCTTTTCCCTTTAACGCAGTATGATGACGTTTTTGAAAAAAGATGATCACGGCTATCCCGATTATAATTAATAA
>DGQJ01000081.1 GCA_002389705.1 Bacteroidales bacterium UBA4417 | reverse complement strand
TGAAAGTCAGGATTAAATTGCTATTGCTTCGGGAATAAATTGATCAATATTGCCTCCGTGCTTGTGCACCTCACGCACAATAGATGAGGTAACCATTACATATTCAGGCAGCGCCAGCATGAAAACGGTTTCTACATCCGACTCCAGTTTCAGGTTCACCTGTGCCACACCGCGTTCGAATTCGAAGTCGGCTGAAGTTCGCAGCCCGCGCAGAATATACGATGCACCTACCTTGTTGCAGAAATCAACAGTGAGGCCATTATAACTTTCAACGCTTACCTGAGGCAAATCGCTGAAAGTCTGATTGAGCCATTCAAGCCTTTTTTCAACAGGGAAATAGCCGCTTTTATCGGAATTAACCCCAACGGCAACAATAATTTTATCGAATAGGGGTATTGCACGTCTCAGGATCGATTCGTGGCCACGGGTAATGGGGTCAAATGAACCCGGGAAAACTGCAATTTTCATAACGGTGATTTTATGCAAAGGTAAACAGATATTTCTAAATAGCCCCGCCAGGTAAATAGGGTAGTCCTCATAAAAAAACAACTGCCGTGATGTACAACAGTTGTTTTTTGACCTTTCCCGAAGTACCGGAATACAGGCTTATTTATTTTTTCTTTTTTAGCGTAATTATAATCACACCATTCTTCCCCTTCTCGCCATAAAGTGCAGTAGCCGATTCACCTTTAAGGATATCTATACTTTCAATATTTTCGGGGTTTTTATTATTCTTAATAAAATCAGGATCATGAACCCCGTCTACCACTACATATGCTTTGTCGAGGGTGCTTTCCGATGAATTTATAATAATTTCGGTTTTATCGCTTCCCGATTGTTTTACAATTTTCTTGGTGCTCACCACAACCACCCCGTTTTTGCCTTTTTCACCATAAAGTTCAGTAGCTTTATCCCCTTTATAAACATTTACAGTCTCAATGGTTTCGGGGCTGATTTCTTTCTCGTTAAAATCGGTTTTTTCAACACCATCAACGATATAAATAGTTTTGATATTTTCAGTTTTCTCAACCAGGGTATCTGTTTTTGAACCCGGTTGTTTTGCATTGACTGATTTTTTTACGGTTACTGTAATAGTATCAGGCGCCGAAGCCTGCAACCGCGCATCAGCTACATGGAGGCCAACAGCCAGTTGTCTGGCCGATTGAAATACCGGTTTTACTATGTTTTCCGGGTTCGAAAAAGCCATCAGCAGGAAAGCCGTTACAGGCAGCAGCAGGAGCGCATTCAGTTGCGTAAATCGTGTGGATTTGATTTTTGTCATCATAAGAATTCGTTTTTTAATGAGTGATTTATTGAAATGGTGAGAGATGGTAAATATGGGTCCACCTACAGCCTGGTTAATAAGCAGCACCTGGTATTCTCCTTTTTTATAGCCTTGTTTCAGCACTGTTTCATCGGCCAGGTATTCGTGTACTTCTTTCAGCGCGGCTTCGTAAAGCCAAACTACAGGGTTAAACCATTGAACTACTGCAATGAGTTCAACAAGCAGTAAATCGACATAATGCAGTTGCTTGATATGCGATTTTTCGTGTGCCAGTATTTGCTCAACCGCATGCTGATCGACCCCGGATCTGTGAATAAATATCTTTTTGAAATAGGCAAATGGCGTAATGGGCATATCGGTGCAAACCAAAGTAAGTTCGTGCAGGGTTTCCTTGGCTGATTTTTTATACAGCTGCCTGATCCGTATGGCCTGGTAAACCAGCCGTGCCAGCGTGATTGCTATGCCCGCAGCATAAATAAGCAGAATTATTTCGTGCATTCCCCAACCAGGCTTACTGGTTTCAGATTGGGTTACCAGTTTCGAAAAATCGATTGACGAAACCGGTATCGCCACGAGAATTACCTCGGGGGCAAGATTGATGTGGATGAACGGCAGGATGAGAGAACTTACAAGACCAAACAAGAGCACTATCCTGTTCAGCATAAAGTGGGTCGATTTCCGGTTCAGGATCCAGAAAAACAGGTAAAATGCCAGCAGTGATATGCTTGATTTTACAAGGTATTCAAGTATTGTATCCATCTTACTGGGGAGTTATGGTTCTGCGATTAATTGATTATGAGTAATTTCTATTCAGCCGGCTGCGTTTTGTCTTTTTGCAGTTCAATTTCGGTAAGCCTGATGAGTTCCTCCAGCTCTTTCATGCTCAGGTTATTTTCACGGGCAAAAAAAGCCGCCATTTTGGGGAAGGAATTATTAAAATATCCCGAAAGAAATTGGTTGAAATGTTCGCCGGCATATTCCTTTTTCAGCACAAGCGGGAAGTATTCGTATGTATTGCCGAATTGTTTGTGGCTCACAAAATTCTTTTTCTCCAATACCCTGATTACCGACAACACGGTTGTATAAGGAGGTTTAGGCTCGGGCATCTGCTCAAGTATATCTTTAATAAAGCCTTTGCCCAGGCTCCATAAAATCTGCATGATTTCTTCTTCGGCCGATGTAAGTTTTTTGATTTGCATATGTAGCGCTGTAAAGTAAAACGCAGCAAATATACAACTGTAAATACAGTAATGCAACTTAAAAAGCAGTAGATTAACTGAAAAATAAGTAAATAATTTTTAAGTGTATGTAAATCAAGAAAATAAAATTGAAAAAATGTACATTCTTTTTATTCGATTTTTGGTAATGGCAACTATTGTGCTGAAAAATATCCGGTATCCAGAATTAGAATGCTCATTCCGGAATGCATGTGTAGGCTTATACCTGTAAATATTGTTCGAGTAAATGTTGCAACGAGGCATAGGTATTTTGAACCGGGATATGCAGTTCATCCGGGGCGAACCAGCGCACTTCTGTTATGTCTTCTTCCAGTTGTGGTACAAGTAGCTGATCTTCGGTGCAAAGCATTTCGAACCAGTAGGTTTCTTTTAAAATTTCTTTTCCTTTCCGGTCGGTATAAATATGAAAGGTTGAAGGCAACGGTTTTATAACGGAAAGCGTGGTAAGCCCGGTTTCTTCCATCACTTCGCGCAAGGCGCCTTCAACTGCTGGTTCATTTTTGTGTAATTTCCCCTTGGGCAGATCCCATTTTCCCAGTCGGTTTATAAAAAGGTAATCCTGTTTTAGGTTTCGCACAATGCCGCCACCGGCCGCTATCCGGGTAAACATCGAGTTAAATGTGGTGCAGGCCTCCGCGAAATTGTCAGTGGTTTTTATGTACAGGTTCATGCATGAATCTGTCGTCGAAAAAAAGTTGTAACATTCAGCAAGTGAGTGCTTACCGCTATATTTTTCGAGAGCATCACCTAGGCCAGGATCAGTTTTAAAATCGTTGCCTATGGTAACTGCCTTTTCATTCAAAAAAACTGTATATCTTTGCAGCATGAGAAATAATTTTGAAGAAACCGGACTTATTACAGCCGAATCGCTTTTGCAAATTAAAGCAATAAAGCTTGATAATGCTAACCCATTCACCTGGGCGTCGGGTATAAAATCACCCATATATTGCGACAACCGCCGTACGCTGTCCTATCCCAAAATCCGTACTTATCTCCGCCAGGAATTTGTAAAAATGATCAACGAGGAGTTTGGAACCGTTGACCTGATTGCGGGTGTTGCTACCGGAGCTATTGCCATTGGGGCACTTGTTGCGCAGGACCTGGGATTGCCGTTTGTTTATATTCGTTCGGAGAAAAAAAGCCATGGCCTCGAAAATCAGATAGAAGGCGTGGTGGAGAGCGGGCAGTCGGTAGTGGTGGTCGAAGACCTGATTTCGACCGGCAAAAGCAGCCTGAATGCCGTGCAGGCTTTGCGCGATGCTGGCTGCAATGTGAAAGGTATGGTTGCTATATTTACCTATGGACTTTCGGATGCTGAAGAAAATTTTAAAGCTGCTTCCTGTACGCTGCACACACTTACCAACTACGATTTCCTGATCAAAAAAGCATTGGAACAGAATCATATTAAGGATTCGGATATGCAGTCGCTGATTAAATGGCGCGAGAATCCAAAAGGGTGGGGGCAGGACAAATGAGCAAACGGATAGAAAGCGATATTGCAAGCATCAATTGCCCGGCCGAAAAAGTATTTGGTTTCCTGAGCAATTTCGATCATTTTTCGGCCTTGCTGCCTGAGCAGGTTATCAACTGGCAGTCGAACGGCGATTCCTGCTCCTTCGAAGTGAAGGGCCTGGCTACACTGGGTCTTCGTATCACCGAAAAGGTGCCTTTTACAAAAATTGGTATGCAGGGTGAAGGCAAAATTCCTTTCGGGTTTACGCTCGACTCCTTTTTTGAACCTGTTTCGGAACAGCAATGCACAGCTCAGATGGTGATTAATGCGGATATGAATCCCTTTATCGCGATGATGGTTGAAAAGCCATTGCAGAATTTCGTGGATATGCTTATAAAGAAACTGAGAGAGGAAATGGAAAAATAATGAAACCAGGATAAAATAGGTTGATGATATTGAATAGCAGGCAGATAAACCTGCTATTTTTATTTAGTCTTTATAACAAATATCACCTATTTCATACATGAAGTATGTTTAAATTATCTTTGCCTTTTAATTGAAACCGTATACATTCTGTTTTTGATGTCGTCATCATTATCTGAATGATATTCAGCGAAATGGTTAACGGAATTGGTTTTCAAAACTTAATATTTTGGGAGAACTCTACAACCGGTTGGCTACTGATATCAGGTTTGTCGAAAGCCTGAAAGCCTGCATAAACTGTGGCACATGCACCGCTATTTGTCCTGCGGCCGAATTTTATAATTATGATCCCAGGGTTATTGCCACTACCGTACAATCGCAGGATGATGATAAAATACGAGAACTGATGAGCAGTGACGCCATCTGGTACTGCGGTGAATGTATGTCGTGCAAAACCCGTTGTCCGCGAGGTAATGCTCCCGGCCTGCTTATTATCGCCTTACGTTCCCTGTCGCAGGATCTGGGTTATTTTACTGAATCGGAGAAAGGACGCCAGCAACTGGCTGTAAAGCGTGCTATTGGCGACCAGATTTTAGCCACCGGTTATTGTTTGCGACCCGATGCCGTGGTGCCGGAATTGCATCCGGAGCAAGGCCCTGTTTGGGAGTGGGAGCATAAAAACCTGGTTCCCCTGATGGAAAAACTGGGCGCAAATTATAATGGTGAGGGATCGGGTGCCCTCCGAAAGGTTTCGGACAACGACCTCGACGAGTTAAAACGGATATTTGAAGTTACCGGTGGGCAGGAGCGATACGACAGGATAGAAGAATTTTCAAAGCAAAAAGCTGAAGAGATGGGTCTTGAATTAGGACCAGGAATGGAAAGCGAGTATTTCAAGCATGTGTATACTGCCAACAATCAAAAACATAACCACCAATGAAACTGGAAGGAAAACGACTGATTTGGCAGGATTACCAGAAAGAAATTGCCGACGATCATTATTTTTACGCACGCAGTTGCATCAGGCAAACCTTTTTCCCGGGAGCTGAAGCCGTATTTGTAAAAATTCTGAAAGATGAACTGGGCAAAGATATTCATGACAATGCCCACCACACATCGTGCACAGGCATCGGGTATCATTCCGATGTAGTTCCATTTGATACTACCATGACAGTGGTTGCCAGGCAGTTTGCACTAATGACCGAAGCCGGGTACGAAAACTATGCCGCATCGTGCATTACCAGTTTTGGTTTGTATACCGAAATCCTCGAAACCTGGCATCATTTTCCGGAAACGGAGGCTCGTATCAGGGAATTTCTTTACAAGGCAACAAAACGCGAATTTAATAAGCCCAAAAACCTGGCCCATGCCAGCGATATTATTTATAAGTTCAGGCACCAGATTGCGGCTAAGGCAAAATATAAACTGGTAGATAAAAATACCGGCGAACCCCTGAAAGTTGTTGAACATATTGGTTGTCATTATGCTAAAATGTTTCCACACAAAGGCATCGGCGGGGCTGAGTATCCGTATGTACTTTCGGGTATGATTGAAGCCTGGGGTGGAGAGGTGATCGATTATCCGGAACGTCGCCATTGTTGTGGTTTCGGTTTCAGGCAATACATAGTGCAGGCCAACCGTGGATTCTCAATTTCGTGTTCTAAGAAGAAATTCGATTCCATGGAACCCTACGAACCGGATATGATCATTACCAATTGCCCGGGTTGCCCTATGTTCCTCGACCGCTGGCAGTATGCACTGAGCGAGATGGAAGGCAAAACTTACGGTAAAAATAACCAGGGAATACCGGTGTTTACGTACGAAGAAGTAGCTGGTATGCTTATGGGCTACAATCCCTGGGAGATAGGCCTTCAGGTTCACCAGGTCCAGACCGAGCCTTTACTCGACAAAATAGGGATACCTTACGATGCTTCGCAGAAATTTAAAGGTAAAAATGGTGAAGATATTGGTATTCCTGAATCTCCATCGTACTTAAAATTTTATGCTGATTAGTACCCGCAATGGGTTTTAAAATACTCGATTTATAAAGTTACACAACTCACTTACGCATGGCAAAACACGTTGTAGTTATTGGAGCAGGTCCGGCAGGTCTCGAAACTTCGGCCAGCCTGGCAAAAATCGGCTTCAAAGTTACATTGGTCGAAAAGGAAGACTTAAGTGGCGGGCATCTGAAAAAATGGCATGCTTTATTTCCCTCCCTTATGCCAGGCCACGAAGCATTGGACAGCATCCGTAAAGGACTCAACCCTCTGGTTAAAATGCAGGTTTCGACCAAGATAACTGCCATGGAAGCCGTGAATGATTATTTTACGGTTACCGGTCACAATGGCTGGCAGGCTAAAGCCGATGCGGTTGTAATGACTACCGGATTCCAGCTTTTCGATGCACGCCGTAAGGAAGAGTATGGTTACGGCATCTATGAAAATGTAATTACCTCAGCCGATCTCGAAGAACTGTTTGCTTCGGGCAATGAACTGCTGAATCGCCATGGCCGCAAGCCTGAAAGAGTTGGATTTGTTCACTGTGTGGGTTCGCGCGACGAAAAAGTAAATAACCTCCATTGTTCAAAAGTATGTTGTATTACGGCCGTAAAACAGGCCATTGAAGTAAAGCAAAAGCTTCCTGATGCCGAAGTTTTCTGCTTTTATATGGATTTGCGGATGTTCGGCCGGCATTATGAAGAATTATACAAGGAGGCACAGGAAAAATATAATATACAGTTTATCCGCGGCAGGCTCAGCGAATCGACCGAAGATCAGGATGGCAACGTTGTGGTGAAAGTTGAAGATACTTTGCTCGGGAAACCACTACGGATCAAAACCAGCCTACTGGTGCTTATGGCAGGTATGGAGCCCCGGGCAAACACCAGGTCCCTGGCCAGGCGAATGGGGCTAAAAACTGTTTCGGATGGTTTTATTCAGCCTGTAGATGAAATATTGCACTCCAATTACACTGAAATTCCCGGATTGTTTGTGGCTGGTACATGTTCGGGCCCTAAATCGGTAGCCGATACCCTTGCCGATGCCCGCTCAGCAGCATTTGCCGTGGCTGATTTTTTAAAGAAATAGTACGCCGCGATGGATAAAAAAGCTGTAAAATTCGGATATGTAGTAACACGCGACAGGCAGATTGATTTCGACGCCAATGATCATAGCATCAGCCGAAGAGTTGCTGATGCTGAGCCATCGCTCAACCTCTGCATTTCGTGTGGCACCTGTTCCGCTACTTGTTCGGCAGCGCAGTTTACCGATTTCAGCCTCCGCAAAATTATACTCCTGTTGCGTCGTGGCGAAATCAAAAGCCTTGAAAAAGAAATTTCGAAATGTATGCTCTGCGGCAAATGCCAGCTTGTATGCCCACGCAACGTAAGCACGCGTAACCTCATACTTCAGATCAGCAAAGCATTAACAACTGTTCATCCATGACCTTTGATCTTTTTGTTCTTCCTTTTTTTATAGGGCTGCTTTTTCTCATGGCTGTTCTGTTCATAAAGTTCAGCCGGTGGATTGCACTGATGGATGCTTCGGACAGGGTGAAAGCCGGCATGGCACTGTTTTCGGTAAACCTGTTAAAATCGCTTCGGGAAGTTTTGCTCGAAAGTCTGCTGCATCGTAAAATGTTTAAGCGCAATGCGTTGCTGGGTTACATGCACATGAGTTTTGCACTGGGCTGGTTTTTGCTCATCGTGATGGGAAACCTCGAATCGCGTATTTATAGCGGCGGGCATATCAATCCACCATATTACCCCATTTTCCTCAAATTCTTTATTCACGATAAAAGGGTTTTGCCATTCGAAATATTTACACTGCCCGGGTTTTTCCGGTTTATCATGGATTTGTTGCTGCTGTATGTGCTATCCGGTCTGGTGCTGGCGCTTTTTAAACGCACGCGTTCCAAATGGTTCGGGTTAAAACGTACCACTAAACACAACAGTTTCGATCGGTGGGCACTCACTGCACTTTGGCTGATATTCCCGATGCGGCTGCTGGCCGAAAGTTTCACAGCCGGTATTTACCAGGGTGGTGGTTTCCTTACCAATACATTGGGAAGCTTTTTTGCGCTTATACTCCCCATTCAATACCTGGCTTACCCGGCCTGGTGGGCATATTCAACCATGTTAGGTGTATTCTTTGTTACACTTCCGTGGAGCAGGTTTATGCATATTCCTACCGAAATTATTCTTATTTTTTTACGAAATGCCGGTATCGAACCCGGCAGGTACCCTGGTAGTTTCAGCGAAGTTGAAATACGGTCGTGCCCGCGATGCGGAGTTTGCATTGATGTTTGCCAGATGAACCAGGTAGGACTGACCGGATCAACTGCAGTATATTTCATTCGTTCACTGCGCGATAGGCAACCTGATGTTACGCTAAACGCCAACTGTATGATGTGTGGCCGGTGCCTGGAAGCCTGCCCGGTTGGTATTGATACGCTCGGGCTCAGGGTAGGAGCAAGAAGTGTTGATAATAAGCTGATAGCATCTGATTTCAGCTATCTGCTCAAACAGCCGGAAATTGAAAAATATGTGGATGTGGTATATTTTGCCGGTTGTATGGGACATCTTACACCAGCCGTGAAACGTGCTATGCTGCAAATATTTGATAAAGCAGGAATTAATTATACCTTTCTGGATGAGGATGGTTCAATATGCTGTGGACGGCCCCTGAAACTGGCAGGGTTGAAAGATGCGGCATTAAAGCTGGTTGAAGAAAACACTTCGAAAATTAAGCATACAAACGCCAAAATACTGGTAACCTCGTGCCCGATATGTTATAAAGTATTCAACAGCGATTATCAGCTTGATGGTATGCAGGTAATGCATCATTCGGTGTTTATTGATAAACTGGTTGGAGAGAAAAAAATTACACTCAATCCATTGGGCATAACAACCGTATTTCACGATCCCTGCGAACTGGGCCGCGGATCGGGCATTTACGAGCAACCCCGCCATGTGCTGAAACAAATTTCGGAATTAGCCGGAGTTACGGATGAGCGCGCCAATTCACTGTGTTGCGGTGGTAGTATTGGCGAACTGAACATGAGTGCTGCCCAGCGTAATGTAATCCGCGACAACGCGCTCAACGTGCTTTGCGATCCAAATCCTGATATCCTTGTTACAGCCTGCCCCCTTTGCAAAAAAACTTTTGAGTCGGGAAATTTAACGCAGGTGAAAGATATCGCTGAACTTGTGGCTGAAAGTATGAACCAGGAAAAGACTACCCTGAAATCGATTTCATTGGCCGAAGTGTAAACTTAACTGCTTCTTCTTTATTTATAGGGTGCTGATGATTTTAAAAATGAAGTCATAACCTGGCTGATTTTTATGCATCGAAGGGAAATACAGAACAACTTATTCCTGTAAAAAATAGTGATCTAAACATTAATACAGGAACACTTTTTCGGCTGAGTTTTCTCTTTCATTCAATACCAGGCAAAATTATTTCTATGTGCAATGCCATGTTTTCTATCCCGCTGCGCTAGACAAGTAGTGCCTATGTGGTTTTATTTCATAAATGGGATAAGTACTTCTAATTTTAAATATAATCCGCAAAGCTTAATAATTTATCTTCCGGAAATTCTTTTGTTTTTAATTCAGTTATTTCAAAAAAACGAATATTTGTTTTATGTGGATGTTAATCTGCGATGCCTTATAAGTATTACATATACAGCACTATATAGCATTATAGAGGCGCTGATTTGTGCTAAATTATTTTGAATTGACATCAAAATGTCTTATCTTTAGGATGTGAAACCGTGTACATCATTCATCGCTTGTATTTCCGAGCCCGAAGATTAAAACTCACCTGATGTATAACCCCAAAACAACTGCATTATGAAAACCAGGTTATTCTTTACAATGGTATTGCTGCTTGGAGGGTTAATTCTGATTCACAATTGCAAACCCACCCAAAAAGAACCCGTCATCGGTCTGCTGATGGACCAGTACAATGTCGAACGATGGGCACAGGACACAACCTTCTTCATCGCAAAAGTAAAATCCCTTGGAGGCAAGGTAATTTGTTTATCGGCCAATGGCAGCCCAGAACGACAGATCGAACAGGCGAAAGGACTCATCGATAAGAAAGTAGATATACTGGTTGTGCTTCCGGTCGATTTGCGAAAAGCCTCCGAAATTGTTAAGCTGGCCAAGGACGCCTCCATTGGCGTAATTTCCTACGACAGGCTGATAGAAGATGCCGATGTTAATTATTATGTCTCGTTCGACAATGTAAAAGTGGGTCAGCTGCAGGCCGATTACATTAAAAACAGGCTGCAGACAGGAAACGTGGCCATTATCGGTGGTGCCTCAACCGACAAAAATTCATTTTTACTTCAGTTCGGGCAAATGGGTATTCTGCAACCTTATATCGAAAGAGGAGATATTAAAGTGGTGTATAACAAAATGGTCGACACGTGGAGCTTTGATGCAGGATATGAGGCCGCCAAAGAATGTCTCAGGAATTATAAGGTTGATGCTTTTATTGCAGGCAACGACCTGCTGGCAAGAGGAGCCATAAAAGCTTTGTTGGAACGTGGCCTGGCAGGAAAAGTTTTGGTTGCCGGCCAGGATGCTGATACACAGGCCCGCGAGTACATCATACAGGGCTACCAAACCATGTCAGTGTATAAATCAATTGAAGATATTGCTTCCAACGCCGCGCGTATGGCTGTGGATATGGCTAACGGAAACAATATATTTTATGCTACCTATACCGTGAACAATGGTTTTAAAATGGTGCCTTCGCTACTCATCGATCCGATTTCGGTTAACAAAGGAAATATCGGAATGGAGATAGACACACGTAAGAAAATAAAATAGTCACTACAGGCAGTTACAGCTTTAGCCAGCGAGGCTTGCCCGATTTATGGAGAATTTCTTCTGTAAATTAGTTCTGCTATGCGGTGGGAAGCCCTGTTATTCAGATCACAAATTTTACATCTTTCAGATCGCAGGTTAATTCCTGAAGTTCTTGTGTTTGCAGCAGCAATTGCCCGTAAGGGCTTGTTCCGGTGATGCGGGCTGTTATCCACTCATCGTTTATTTTATACTGGTGCCATTCCATTAGCCGGTACATTGCCTGGTAATATTCACTTTCTATCAGCCGGCCTTTATTTTGCTTCACCAGGAGATATTTCCCGAAAATAGAATTCAGCAATTTCTGTAGAACTTCCTTAAGGTTATAATCAGTATGTGTGATCATTTTGAGTGATACCGGGTTAGGAGCATCACTTCTGAAAATTTCCTGGTTTACATTCAGTCCGATGCCTGCAACCACATAATCGAACTGGTAACCTATAATTGAGTTTTGTATCAGGATTCCGCATACTTTTTTATCACCAATGTAAATATCGTTTGGCCATTTTATCGAAACAGGGCTGTGCGGAAGTTCTGTTTTCAGGAAATCATAAATTCCCAGCGAAATGGCTTTGTTGAGGATAAATTGCTGGTCGGCGGCAAATGCAGGGTAAAGAATAATTGAAAATGTCAGGTTTTTACCTTTCTCACTTTCCCATGTGTTGGTATCGGTGCCTTTACCCCGGGTTTGGTGGCTTGTTACCACCACACAGCCTTCGGCAGGCCTTTCTTTTGTCAGCAACTCAATCGCGTAACTATTGGTCGAGCCGGTTTCGGGCAGGTGTATGTAT
>DGQJ01000127.1:2589-2736 GCA_002389705.1 Bacteroidales bacterium UBA4417 | reverse complement strand
AGATCCGCATCAGCGCATCCTTTACGAGTACAATTTCCTGAATCCGCGGACTTTCTTTATTGAACTGGTGAAAATTACCGATGGCGATCCGAAAAAGGAATACCCCGTTTGTGTGAAAAAAGAAGGAACCCTTACCCCATCAACAAC
>DGQJ01000127.1:0-2453 GCA_002389705.1 Bacteroidales bacterium UBA4417 | reverse complement strand
GAAATGTCGATAGGAACGGCAA
Source organism: Bacteroidales bacterium UBA4417 (assembly GCA_002389705.1). Taxonomy (GTDB): domain Bacteria; phylum Bacteroidota; class Bacteroidia; order Bacteroidales; family UBA4417; genus UBA4417. The sequence continues at coordinate 2,431 of DGQJ01000127.1, read as the reverse complement.
AGCCCGATGCGCAGCAACTGAGTGCGGTAAAACATCATTTTGTCGGCCAGCTTTCCATACACGATTATTATAATGTTTCGAGGTTCGAAAACGATGCGCTGGCATTGCTTGGCACGCTTTTCGAAACCCACAATATTGTTTTTGTGGCAGGGGGCTCAGGGCTGTATATTGATGCGCTGTGCAACGGAATAGATGATTTCCCTGATCCGGCCCCTGAACTTCGTGCCTTCCTGAAAGGGATCTACCAGGATGAAGGCCTGGCCAAACTGCAGCAGATGCTACTCGAAAACGACCCGGAGTATTATTCAACGGTTGATATCAACAACCCGAACCGTTTGCTCAGGGCACTGGAGGTTTGTATTACCACCGGAAAAAAATTCTCCGAACAGCGCCTGAACAACCTGAAAAAACGCGATTTCAACATCATAAAAATAGCATTGAACCTTCCGCGGCCGCTACTTTTTAGCCGCATCGAAATGCGCGTGGATCAAATGATAGCGAATGGGCTGGTGGATGAAGTAAAAAGCCTGCTCCTATACAGGCATCTGAATGCGTTAAACACCGTCGGTTATAAGGAAATTTTCCAATATCTCGATTCCAATATTGCTCTCGATCAGGCTGTAACCAATATTAAAACCAACACACGCCGTTATGCCAAACGGCAGCTTACCTGGTTTAACCGAACCGATGAGTATACCTGGTTTGAGCCAACGCAGCTGGCAGAAATCAGCGAATACATCAACGAGGCTTGCAGGTAATCCAAACCTGCTTTAGCGAGATGAATAAATTTTGCAGGCAGTGCTCCGGTCAGTTTATTCAACTACCAGCTCGTCGGCAAAAATCCAGCAGGGCTCACCTTTATAGGCATGCCACTGGGGCAATACTTTGCGGCTGGCAGCGCTCACTTTAATATAACGGGCTGTAGTTTCGGGGAAATTTACCCTTGCTTCCTTCACTTCTTTCTCATCAGCCGGGTTTATTTCGAAATTCAAAGTTCCAAGCGTTGTCCAGGTTATGCCATCCGCTGATGCAGCATACACTACTGTGGCTGGCAGCAATACCCAGGCCGATGGATTGTTCGAAAAACGGGTACTCACCGAATGTATGGCTGTTGGCTTCAGCAGGTCGACCGAAAACTCCATGTCCGTGCCTTCGTAGCCCTGCCATCCTTTGCGGTACGAATCGGAGCCTGTTAACCCGTCGGTCATGGCCTGGTTACCGCTGCCCGGGTATTTGAACGAATAGGGCCTGATGATGGTTACCGGTTTACCTGAGGCTATATGAACTACTACAGGACATTCGCTGATGCTGCCTGCCGTTTTTCCGTTTTTAAACAGGGCTGCTTTTACCGTTGCCGAAGCAGGCAGTTCAAATGGGGCAGAATATACGGCTGAGTTAGCATCCGGGTTTTTCCCATCCAAGGTATACCTGATTTCCAGGCCTTTGATTTCGCTGGCAAGCACCACCAGGTTGCGGTTGTCCTGGTTCGTGGTGGTGATATCGACACTAAATGAGCCTTTGCTGTAATTCACACCCAGCAGGCTGAGCCTGGCAAACTGGTTGTCCATACGATCCATAAAATCGTCCCAGTTGCGGCGTTCCTGCTGCGACCAGGCTATTTCGGCCAGGGCTATGGCGCGTGGAAATGCCATGTACTCGGCTTGTTCGGGTGTTTTAATATACTCTGTCCACAGGTTACCCTGTACTCCCAGTATGTGCCGGGCCTGGTCGGAAGTGAGCACCGGGGGAACGGGATTGTACGAATACACGGTTTTCAGGGTGAGGAAACCGCCGATGGCTTCGGGTTCGGTAGCCGGGTCGGCCTGGTAATAATCGAAGTAGCAGTAATCAACGGGTGTCATTACGGCATCGTGGCCCTGTGCAGCGGCATCAATAGCAGCCTGTATTCCGCGCCATGCCATAACGGTAGCTTCGGGGGCAAGCCCGCCTTCCAGTATTTCGTCCCATCCCAGCAGCCGCCTGTTTTTCGACACCAGGAATTTTTCGATGCGTTTGATAAAATAACTCTGCAGTTCCATCTCGTCCTTTAAACCTTCGGCTTTGATGCGGGCCTGGCAGCGCGGGCATGTTTTCCAGCGGTCCTTGGGCGCTTCGTCGCCGCCGATATGAATAAAGGTGGATGGGAAAATATCCATGATCTCAGTTAACACATCCTGNNGTGAGTGCTGCTACCGAATGCCCGGGCATTTCAATTTCGGGGATTACCGTAATAAACCTGTCGGCTGCATAAGCTACAATTTCCCTGGCCTGCTCCTGGGTGTAAAACCCGCCATAGGCAACGGAGTCGGCAAGGTCGGTCTTGCCGACCTGTGTGCCTTTGCGAATGGAGCCAAGCCGGGTAAGCCCGGGATATTTTTTAATTTCGATGCGCCAGCCCTGGTCATCTGTTAAATGCCAGTGAAAGGTATTG
>DGQJ01000260.1 GCA_002389705.1 Bacteroidales bacterium UBA4417 | reverse complement strand
AAATTTGAGGGCAATGACCTGTGCCTGCAATGCCATAAGGCCGACGATTATAATACCTTCAACCATCATTTTCATAAATCGAAAGGCCAGGCAGGAACTTCGTTTGTAAATAAACGGGGCGAGAAACTTGGTCCAGGAGACGGGGCGCTGTGCCGCGATTGCCATATGCCGGGCCAATACTATATGGGTGTCGACAAACGCTACGACCACAGTCTGCGTATTCCCAGGCCCGACCTTTCCATATCACTCGGAACGCCAAATGCCTGTGTGAACTGCCACGACGATAAAACCAATGAGTGGGCCCTGCAATGGGTTAATAAATGGTATGGCGAAAAGAAAAAATCGCATTATGGCGCTGCANNACCGCCATAGTATATTTATCGGCTTACCAGGATGCAAAAGCCCAGGATGCGGTTCGTAAAGCGCTCAACGATTCTGATCCCTTGCTGCGTCATGCCGCTGCCGAAAATTACTTTACCTCCGATTCGGCGGTATTGTTCCGTAACCTGGTTCCCCTGGTTAACGATCCGGTTAAATCGGTGAGAATGGAGGCAGCCAACAGGCTGATGACATATCCCCGAAGTTCGTTTAACGATATACAATACAAAGCCTTCCAAAAAGCGCTCGACGAATACCGGCTATCGCTGGAGTACGTTGCTGATTTCCCGACCGGAAGATATAACCTGGGGAATTATTATTCAAAACTCAATAATATTCCGAAGGCAGAAGAAAATTTCAGGGAAGCCATTGCCATCGACAACCTTTTCTTTCCTGCAAAAGTAAACCTCGCTTTGTTATACTACCAGCAAGGTAAAACTCAGCAGGCTGCCACCCTTTTTAACGACCTGGTTATCAACAATCCCGATGACTCCGAAGGATATTATTATCTCGCTTTGCTGTATGCTGAGCAAAAGAGATACCCGGAAGCGATCAAACTTCTCGAAACNNGTGAAGCTACTTTCGTAAAAGGGCTGGAACTTGAGCCGGCAAATTTCGACCTGTTGTATGCACTGTTTGCTTTCCATGTGAAACAGAACAACAAGGTGAAAGCGGGAGAGTATATCGAAAAGATGAAAGCGCTTTATCCCGGTAACAAGGATGTACAGCAAATGTACCAGCAGTTTAAAAACAATTAACCCCGACAGGATTTCAGGCCCTGCCGGGGTTATAAACTGAAAAATTTTATAATGACTTTAGCGGTTTAACAATACTTTGTAAACCCAATTAATTTACTTGATCTTAAACGTAAGTCCGCCGCCAAGTCCCCACTGGTACATGGTTGAATATGTGCTTACGCCTGCTCCTGCACCACCGGTACCAAAATATAAACCGCCACCGGCCGACTGAACTGCCGAGAGCAGGTCAGCTTGTAATTTGAGACCAATTTTCTCATTGATCCAGATATTTGTACCCAATTTCAGTCCCCAGGCAAATTTCGTCACATTGTCTTCGACACCATTATCCTGATTAGTTACATAAATAAGAGCCATCCCGATATCGGCACCTGCATAAGGCTCAACCTTTCCCCCGGTTTTGAAATAATTGTTTCCACCCAGTAATATATAATTGAGATTTACATCGAAAGTGCTGTGTTTCAATGTGGTTTTGTAATATTCCATAGGTGCGGTGGTACTCCGGCGCAGGTATTTAAGTTCTATCCCTTTTGTAGGAGCTGGCAGGAATTCAGCGCCGATACCCCAGCAGTAGCCGCCTTTTATGGTTCCGTTATAATAATTGTATGGATCATAATATGAATCGACATCATCATCAAAAACGTAAGATGAATAGCCATTTAAGCGAACATTTTGCGCAAAGGACGTGCCTGCTAATCCCGCTAAAAGAATAAAAGCGAAAATTGTTTTTCGGAGTAATGTAGGTTTCTCTTTCATTTGATAATTGATTTACAGTTAAATACATTGATTTGAATTATTCCTTTTTCTCAGTTTTTACCGGGGCGGCAACTTCGCCATGAAACGATATTGAACTGCGGTTGTTACTAGTAACATTTAATGTGCCGGTTCCTTCAAAACCAAGTGTAAGCGAAATGCGATACGTGTCGTTGTTAGCTTTTACCACGGCGCTGATATTATAGTTTTTCTTTCCTTTTTCAATCTTGATTTCTTCAGGTTTAGCTTCAAATTTTATCCCTGATTCGCCACCATAACCGCTTCCGCTGTATGCCCTGCCATAATAGGGAAGTTCGCTTAAAATCATCTCGGGGTTAAACCGCATAAAATATGAGCTGGAACTGATATTAATTGACCTATACCCCTGTGGCAAAGCGGTGCGCGCATTAAAAACAAATGTTTTGGCATTAACCATTTCTTCAATTTGTTTTTGTTTTTCAAGTTTTTTCTCCTCCTTGAGTTGCTTCTTTGTTTTTTCTTGCGCAAAACCTTGCATTGCAAACAAACAAAGAATCAAAACTAAACATGTAACCTGAGCTTTCATATAACTGACGTTTTAATTTGACGTTAACAATATCCAATTATTAACAAAGATAATGGATACTTACTTTATTTTCAAATATTGATGATGTTAATCAATATTTTTGTAATTCAACCTACGGCCAGCCGGGCGTTTGGTTCAGCGGCTGTGGGCATTCCCCGCATGATTATTAAGCGTAATCTCCATACAGGACGAAGAACTTCATGCCATAACATCCCTGTATAAAGCTATAAACAAAATACCGGCAATAAGTTTCAAAACTTAATGCCGGTTTTACGGAAAAACATTGTTTTATTTTTCGCAGATAAAGGTTTCGTCTGCATTCAGCAGAACCCTTTTCCTGTCATGTTGCTTATCAATAGAGATTGCATACTCAGTGGTATTGTCGACCATCGTGAAGACTTCCATTTTTTCCATTACCTTGTTACCTGACATACCGTGTCAGGGTACACCTGGTTCGCCATGTCCTGGGCCCCCATGCCCCGGACCGCCATGTCNNAAATAGGCTTAATTACCCAGGAAACCGCCATTATGATCGAATGCAAGTTGCTCCAGGGTATTGAGCGCGACAATATACATGGCTGATCCATTGGTAACCTGAACAACAGCCGCAATGATTTCGGCCGGGTAATTCTCAGCAATATACTCAGAAGCTTTAACAGGCAAAGCCGAAGCGTTTATGGTTTGTTCGACGGCAACCGAAGTTTTTATTTCATCTTTGCTACAGCCAGTAAACAGGCTCAGCAAAAGCATTAACGGAATAATTGCGTGTTTCATACACATTGGTTTTTAGTTTGAATAAAAAATTGAGCCACTCTATTACCCATTAATACGAAACGATATTATTAAGGGTGGGGTAGGGATTATTTTTTTTGTTCACCTCCACCTTGTTTTTCATACTTTCGTAATAGATATAGTCCAACATAAAAGATGGAGATTAGCAGGGGACGCAGCGATTTCAATCCGGATGACCAGGGCAGCGTTATAGCCGCATGCAGGCATAACAATGCTTCGGCACAGCGTGTCTTAATACAGCAGTATTATGGTTATGTGAAGAGCATTTCCCTGCGCTACTCTGCCAATGACCAGGATGCTGATAAAATTCTAAACGACAGCTTCCTGAAGGTTTTCAGTAATCTCGATACATATAACGAAACGCATATGCTCAAAAGCTGGTTACGGGCAATAGTTGTAAATACGGCCATTGATAATTTCAGGAAAAGCAGGCATCGGAATGTTAATGAATCTTATGAAGAGTTACTGATGCCTGAGCCGGAAGATTTGAGCGAAGATGTAATCAGCAGCATTTCGGCTGGTGAAACACTCGGACTGGTTCGAAAGCTTTCGCCGATATACCGGATGGTGTTTTCGATGTATGTTATTGATGGATACCCACGTAAAGAAATTGCGGAAAAACTCGGCATTAAGGAAGGAGCCTCGAAATCGAACCTCCAGGATGCATGGCGAAAACTGCAGTCGTTAATACTAAAAATAAAACCCAGCATTCACGATGCTTATGAACTAAAACCTTTACCTCAAAATGAAGACTGATGATTTTGATAAAGCATTGAGGGATAAACTCAATAGCATAAATCATACATACAGCAATTCCGATATCGAAAAGGTTTTCAGGCATGTAAAGAAAAATCGCCGGTTGACATGGAAAGGGCGAAAGGCTTCTGGATTTTTTATTCTCTTTCGCATGCTGCCATGGTAGTCATTACTACAACGGTACTGAATAAAATGCCGTCGGACTCATCCGTTAAAAAACATGAAGTTACCAGTGCTGTCCGCAATGGTGGTAAAGTTCAGGATAATATAGTAATTAAGGATTCAATTGTTGAGAAGCGTAATACAGCGGTACATTAAACGCAAATAAATTCGGGTATGGCAGCAAAAGCTGCCCCGGTTTCAACTGTTAAACACGAATCGCTCATTCGGCAGGATGCGACTGCAAACCGAAACACAAACCGGGGAAAGGAAACAAATAACCCTGAAAGTAAAAAAACAATAGCCCATACAGAACCTGGTTAGCTGATTACAGTTGCAGCTGCTACATCGGCCAATAATGTGCCTGTTGTGCTAAATAGCGATCCGGTTAAAAATGCTGTTTATGCGAAGGTTCCCCGGACTGAAAACGGAATTGCCCAGGATACTGAAATTGCGGAGGCTACCCTGGTTCAGTCACCGGCCTAGTAAACGGACATTAGTTATCCGGTTATGGTATTAAAAACGGCAGATGCTCAAAAGCAAGTCTCAGCCAACGTGTAGCCGGAAATGGTTCAGAAGCCAGATTTCGGAGGAGTTGATCCGAAAAAAATCCAGTTTTGGCCTGGCATATCCTTTAATATTTCGAATTAACGGATCGGAACCAGCTTGAGTTTGGATGTAATCTTTGGGAAGCATGACGGATTCGCTACCGGGCTGACCTATATTTTTTGTACGAGCAGCAGTTCCGCGACAGGGAAACCATGCACGGCGGACCGCCACATGGCTACAATCCGCATATCAACGATCATTTCGGGGATTAAAATCTTGTGACCGATATCAGGATACAAAACCAACTGTTGCAATTGCCAGTTGCATTAAATTACCTGGCGCCCTTGAAACATAATTTCACGATTGGCTTTTCGATGGGCTCCGAATTGGATTTATACCTCTACCAGAAGGTTAGTTTTACACGCCATCTTGATTCACTACGAACAGATTCTTCGCTTTTCGGCAGCCGGGGAAACGTAGTTCCTTTCAACAGCATATTTTTTGGAGCGGGACTCCGCAAGCACAGGAATCACTTTCAGTTCAATATTCAACCATATTATAACCAGAGGATTAAGGATCTTTTTATAAATCAGGTGAAGTAGAATTTGGATTTGGCATAAAGCTGAAGTATGTAATTAACAGGTAAATTTTACTAATGATAAAAGCAAAAAAATGTTCAATACATAACGCTGCTGCCTGCCTGACAACTTTGTTGCATGGCCGGGTTTTCAGTCCGGGCAAAAAAAATACCGGTCGCAGGACCGGTATTTCGAAAAGGTGAAATTACTTTTATTTTTTAACAGATTTTGATAGTTCAGGCAATTGTTCGGTTGCAGCCTTGCGAACCATGGCTTCAACATACATTTCAATTTGTATAAACTGCACAGCTTTAACCGGTGAAATCTCCTTTGCCATACGGGTATAGGTTTTTTGCCAAAGCTTGTCCAGATCAGCCATTATGCTGAAAGAATTTTTCATTAACTCGTCGGCTTTTGCATTGCTCAGTGTGTTAAAGTTATCCACATACTGGCTGATGTTTTTAAGCCGTTTGTCAACTATTTCGGAACGGTAAAGTTCGTAATCTTCATAAATTTTCCAGAATTTAGCCGAATCGGCCTTGTTAAGCGACATGTGCTCAGCTACGTATTGTTGTTTTTTCATGCCGATAATGCCTTGTAAATACTGGATTTCATCAGCACTCGATTGTGCTTTTAAGGCAAGTGCAAATACCACACAGATTGAAAACAGGATGATTTTTTTCATGATTGTTATTATTTTTGAGTTAATTGATCCGGGAGGTTACCAGGTCTGAAATTCAGCGTCTGCAAATATAAGTAAAAGCAATTACGCTCAGTCTCAAACCGGTCACTTTATTGCATTTCCCGCATTTATTACTTTCGGACAAACATTTTTCAGCACATCCTCCTTACAGCTTTTTGCTTTTCAAATCCAGGTAACGGGCATGAACTGTTACTGAGCATTGAATTCAATTTAACTTCCGGTCAATGTTTGTAATTTGTTTTTAATAAGAAGGTTAAGTCGCTATAAAAACAGTNNTACATTTCTACCTGAATAAATTTCCCGGCTGTGAGTGGCGAAATGTCCTTAGCCATTTTTTTATATGTATCTTTCCACAGTTTGCCAAAGTCATTATACACCTCTATGGAAGTGTTAATGAGCGCGTCGGTTTTTTCGTTGGTGAGCTTATCGTAGTTTTTCGAGTATTCTTCAATATTGGCAATTCTTTTTTTGCCAATGTCTTTTCTTGTAACTTCATAGGCGTCGTAAAGTGCCCAGAATTTTGCCGAATCAGCTTTGCTTACCTGCATATGCAGCGCAATGAGTTGCTTTTTCTGCATACCATAGGTGCTTTGCATAAAGTTAATTTCGTCAGTATTGGATTGTGCTTTCGATACAAAAGCCAGAACCAGGCATGCCGCGATTAGATAGATTTTTTTCATATACATCATTTTTAAAGTTGTGAATTGGAATTATATCAGGTTTTACAAAAATAGTAATTTTTCTGATTTACTGTACTCCGGTGTATCCGTAATGCTTGCATATAATCTGGTGTAGTCTTTATCAGATATTTGAAATACATGTAAGTGCCAGATTAAGAGTATATTATTGCTATACTTGAGGGCGAGTAAGTGGATGATACAAAAGTTCTATTTGACTCCGGCATTCGAATTTCCTAAATTTGATCCGGAATACGCATAACCATTTTTGTAACTATGTGCTTAAAAGCCTGTTCTTTAAGCAGTCATGTTATTGCTGGTGCGTAATTTATGGCCATAACAGGATGTTAAGAACACAAACATTTCAGTGTTAATCAGCAAGAGTTATAAATAATTGTATCTTTATTGCGAATTTCTGGCGGTCAATTTTAACTGAATCATTAACCTTAAAAATAGCAAATATGAAAATTTTAAAAGTTTTAAGTCTAACGGCTATTGTGTTTTTGTTAACACAGTGCTATCCCGAAGGGCCGGAGTATATTGATGAATTGGACCTGGTATATTCAAATTACGACCCGGCAACCGATTTTACAGCCAAGCACACGTATGCAATTCCTGATAAAATCATGAAAATTGACGATGACCTGATTTCTGGTGGTGGCCCTAATTATGTTAAGGATATGTATGCCAAACCCATGCTCGATAAAATAAAACAGAATATGTCGAATTATGGTTGGACACTGGTAAACAAAGATGCAAATCCTGATGTATTACTTGCTCCGGTTGCCTACGAACTTACAACTACCTATTATTATGGCGGTGGCTACTGGGATTGGTGGTATGGCGGATGGTACGGCTGGTATTACCCGTACCCGGTAACAACCAGTTACACAACCGGAAGTTTGGTGGTTACCATGCTTGATCCCAATAATCTGAGCCCGGACGAAAAAATGCGTGCCGTATGGACCTTTGTGGTTAATGGCCTGCTTGAAGGAACTTCGACAGAGTTTACTGCCCGTTTTACAAAGGGTATTAACCAGGCTTATACTCAATCACCTTATTTAAACAGCTCAAAGTAAAAACAGTCGGCATATGAAAAAGATATTAATTATAGCATTGGCGTTTGCAGCCGGAGTATATTTTACCCCTGGTGTTTCGGCCCAGAGTTTCACTTCAATTCAGTACCAGGTTGGTTTTCCGACCAGCGGGCTTAAAGATCATGTAAGCAAAGTTAGCTGGCGCGGAGCCACTTTCGAATTCCAACGCGAGGTTGCTCCCTCTATTACTGTTGGTGTTAATTTTTCGTGGAGTACATTTTACGAACGTATGGATTACAACAGTTATACCAGTGGAACAGCTACCCTTACCGGTGTACAGTATCGTTACGATAACCTGTTTCCGATGATGGTGAATGCGCATTACACACTGGGTACCGGTAAAATTGTTCCTTATGTTGGTTTTGGCATTGGTACAATGTACGATTTGCGTAATACAGATATGGGCACCTGGACCATTGAAGAAAAAAACTGGCATTTCATGGTGAGCCCCGAAGCCGGTTTAATGTTTGATGTTGCGCCTGATGTAAGTATCAAGCTGAATGCCAAATACGACTACGCTTTCAAAATTAAGGATGCTGATGCATTTGGCAACCTGAACCTTAATTTCGGTTTTGTTTTCAACAGCTGGTAGTATACCGGATTGTTGCTGGTTAGTGAAACTTTGTAACCAGTGATTCAATATATGAGAAGGCCTTTTCCTTACCGGGAAAAGGCTTTTTTTATTCCGAATTCGCTTGGTTTTGAATGGATGCTAACCGAATGACCGTGGTATATGTTAACCACACCTGCTACCCGACATCAGCTTACTTGCCATTAACAGGATAATACTATGTGAAATATGCTGGACTAGAACGCTTCCCCGATAAAAAGATAAACAGTAGCAAAACCCTTGCTGAAGCCCATGTCGAAGGAAACATTGGTATTTGAATACTTGTTAAATTTTAGCCGTACTCCGGCTCCTGCTGCCGGGTGCCAATAATAGAAATGCTGGGTTTTGTATTCCGATGCCGAGAGTATACTTCCAAAAACTACGCCGCCAAGCAGCCCGTTGGCAGTGATCCCGAAACGATACTCCGATTCGAAATACAGCAGGGCATTGCTTCGGTACCTGTTTTGCCTAATACCCCTGGAGGACGAACCGGTACTGGGTTCCCAGCGGTTGGCCGGCAAATCGAGGTATGGCACATCGCCGCTTACTATGGTCCAGTAATAACTCCTGCAGGCCAGTATGCTTTTCCTTTTTCCGGGGATGGGGAAGTACTTGCGGGCATCGGCAAACACCGATTGCCAGTTGTTGTCGCTGCCCAGCAACTTGGTAAAAAAATTATAGCTTACACTGCCCATGAAGCCTTGTTGCGGATTAGTGGAATTATGTCGGCTGTCGTACAGAAGCGGAATTGTAATTCCCGAAGAAACGGTCTTGTTTCTATCAGTCGGTAATTTATGTACTATGGAGTCGCTGAATTCACTTTCCTCAACGCTGATATCAAAATGCCTGTCGAGCGCATACCCTGCACCTGCCGAAAAGTGTGAGAATAAGCCGATTGTCGCATTCTGGTGGATGCGCTGGTGTTTGTAATCTATCAGGGTTTCATTCTCATCGGGGCTGTTACCGCCCAGGCCCCAGGTATTCTGCGGGTAATTCAACATAAAATATTCGCCTTTAAAATTCCAGCTGTTGTTTCGCAGCCAGATGTCGGGCAGGAGCTGGAAACCGTATTGCCCGCCAAACCCGATATAAGGGAAAAAATATATGGTCGACACATTGGTATTTTTAATATCGCCCATCAAAAACGAAACGTTGAAAGATGTAAATGTAGGTTTCCCGCCTGAAATGTTAGAGGTGCTGGGGAAAAGTGAAAACCTGATTTTACGGTTATCGCGCTTTTGATCGGGATTTTTTACTTTCAGCCATTTTACCAGGTAGTCCACAAGGTCAACTTTTTTTACACTGTCGTTACTTGTTGAGGTTATTTGCTGAGGCTCCGTACCGACCAGGCTATCAGCCGACTGAGCCAACACACAAGGCAAGGCACTCATCAGGCACAGAAAGCAAAACAGGATATATTTCATGGTATGTAGCAAGCTGTAGCAAAAATACGAGGAAAAATCCAGAGTTTATGTCTTACGGTTATATATTCGTGAAGCACGTAAATACGTTGTAATATCAGGCCCTGAAAAGAGCAACTGATTGGCTGTAAGTGTATCGCAAAATAAATTATTTTAAACTATATTTGTAAGTTAATAGCATGTATTCATTGGATCAATACATCATAACTGGTATGAAAGATTTTTTGGAATTAAAGGAAGTTTTATACTACACTAAAAACATTTTATGAGAAAAATCCATTTAATGTTTATCGGATGTTTATTCACTATAATGGCTTTCAGCCAGGATACGGCAAGCCCGGTTTTTATGATTTACGGTCAGGTAATGACTGATATGGGATACAATTTCGGGCAGGTGAATCCCTTGTACTTTGATGTAATGCGGCCTACACAACTGCCGGCCTACAAAAATGAATTTGGTACCAACGGGAGCACTTACTTTGGGGTGCGGCAATCGTCACTCGGTTTTAAAAGTATAACACCCACCCGGTACGGCGAACTGAAAGCCCGATTTGATTTTGATTTGTTTGGTGTTGGCGCTAATGCCGGACAAACAACCTTTCATATGCTATATGCCTGGGTCGAGCTGGGTAAATTTGCGGCAGGCCATAACTGGAGCCTGTTCTGCGATTTTGATGTATTTCCGAATATTGTAGAATACTGGGGGCCCTCGGGCATGTCGCTGTGCAAAAATGTTCAGTTTCGCTTTATCCCTTTGCAGGGTGCAACGCGGCTTGCTTTTGCCATTGAGCGCCCCGGCGCGAGTGCCGACGAAGGTGTTTACCAGGATCGTATTGAACTTACGGATGTAAAACCCAGGTTTAACCTGCCCGATATTACGGCCGAACTGCGTATTACCCGCAATTGGGGTTATGCCGAACTGGCCTCAGTTATACGGAAAATTGAATGGGTTGACCAGGGCATGCAGCCCTACGACCTCAGCGGGAAAGCTTTGGGGTGGGGATTTAACCTGAGTTCAAAAATAAAACTGGGTAATAAAGATGTATTTAAAGGCCTGGCCATTTACGGGGAAGGAATTCAGAATTTAATGAACGATGCCCCCACCGACATTGGTATACAGAATGACTTTGGCAACACCACTACCCCGGTGAAAGGCGTAGCGCTTCCTATTGCCACTTTTATGGCCTACCTCGACCACAGATGGAACGAAAGTTTCAGCAGTTCAGTAGGCTATTCGCTGGTACAAATTACCAATTCCGACGGGCAAGCGGCAGATGCTTTTCATAAAGGACAATATGCCAGTGTAAATTTACTGTATTACCCGCTTCCTAACCTGATGGCAGGTGCCGAAGTGATCTGGATCAGCCGCGAAAACTATAAGGATGGGTTCCATTCGTCGGCAACCAAAATACAGGTTTCGGTACGGTATAATTTTTCGCACACCCTGGGAAAGCAACAGTAATAACTGACTGTCACCGGAGCCGCGAAGGCTAAAATGTTTCCTGTAAATTGAAATAAATACCGGTACTGCCGTCGGAGCCTATTCCGAAATCGACGCCGAAGTTGGTGCGGGCCAGTTTATCAATTTGCAGCCTAAGTCCTGCGCCATAGCCAATGCCCACAGCATCGAAAAGTTGCTGGCTGTTGCTACTGGCAGTGGTAACATTGGTAAACAGCACGCCTCCGAACAGGTGGTTCCGGGTAATCGGGAAGCGATACTCGGCCTCGTTGTACACCATGCTTAGTCCCCGGTAACGTCCCTGTATAAATCCACGGCCCGAGCGGTTGTAGGTATCCCAGCCAATGGATGGAAGTGCCAGGTATGGCATTGATCCGGCCACAAGAAAGGTGCCCCAGCTCCAGTATGCCAGCACATGGGCGGGGTTTCGCGGCAAAAATGCCCAGTAATACCTGGCATCGTAAAACAACTGCGTGCTCTTTTGCGAATTCTCCCCGATTTTTANNAGCAGTGTAAACCGTAAGCCCTGGGTCCCGTATTTTTCGGGATTAAAATTATTGGTAACCGAATATTTGTAATGGTTGGTAATGTAAAAATCAGGACTTTGCGGATCGGTATCCAGTCGTTTATCAACAATCTTAAAATGTTGATCGATAGCGATGCCGAAGCTTGCGAAAAAATCCGATTCGCCCAGTTTTACCCCGGCTTCTTCGTAAAACCTCAACTGGTTATAGTTCATGTCTTCGCCGGCAGAACTTGTTTCTTCAACCAGGGTATTGATGTGGAAGGTAGTCCTGTTTTCGCTTGAATTATCAATGCCAAGTCCATAAGTAGGTTGTGTAAAAAACAGCAGCCGCCAGTCGCCCTGCAGAAACCATTTGTTATGATCAAAGAAAATTTTCGAACGGGCATTAATCATCAGCTGCCTTTTGGAGGTCACCTGGAAATTCATCATCAGCGTCGAAAGGTTGGTAGGCGGATGCCCGAGTAACCTTGAGTAACTGAGCGCACCGCCTGCCACAAACCCGTTGGCCGGAGCGTAACCGATAAACGGCAATATTGAAATGTATGATTTGCCGACAGTGAGCCTGGCTTCTGGTTTATGAAGCGTATCATGTTTCCATTCCAGGTACACATCCTTTAAATCTTTCGAAACAGTTTGTGCCGATACGTTCAAGCCGATTAACACTGCAAGAAACAGCATCATCCACTTTTGAACCGCTTTTCCTGTTGCAGGGTGCATAAATATGATTTGATATCGGATGGATGACTGTTTTACCGGTGGTGACCAGGTATTTCTCAAAAGTAATAAATTGTTTCATTGTGTGGGGAACAACCAGCCCCGTGAATCAGAACGGGTAACCGATTGCAAGGTTTAGCAGAATTCCGAACCGTTTGTCGTTAACGCTTTTAATCCAGTTTCCAGTTTCGCCCGCGTAAGGTGTGCGTAGCGGTACACCGAAATCAGTACGCAACACAAAGAAATCAAAATCGAACCGTAGCCCGGCGCCTGTGCCAACAGCCAGCTGTTTTGCAAACGTATTAAATTTGAATTCTGCATCAGGGCGATATTCATCGGTATTCAGCAGCCATACATTGCCGGCATCCACAAAAAGAGCGCCCAGCAAGGATTTGGAAATGACAAAACGGTATTCAATATTTCCTTCTATCCTGATGTCGCCGGTTTGATCAATAATTCCATTCGATTCTTCGGGCTGGTAGCCTCCCGGCCCAAGCGATCGGGCCACAAAAGCCCTGATGCTGTTGGAGCCGCCGCTGTAATACTGCTCAATATAGGGCATTACACTCGAATTACCGTACGAAATTCCGGTTCCGGTATACAGCCGAATGGCTACCCCTTTCTTGGCACTTCGGGTGTAATAACGCGCATCAAGCGTAGCTTTGATAAACTGGGAGTACACGTTGCCAAGGATGGTATATGGCCTTTCATTATCCGAGGTGTGGCTTTTAATCAGGTCGAGGAGGTTCCCCGAGGTTCCGATGCTTAGCTGCAGGTAAGTGCTATTCGCAGTGCGGGTTGAATTATCGTAAATAAAATCATACTTCATGCCGGCGATCGACTGTTCCTCAAAGCTCTTTTTTACATAAGGATTCGTATTCACAATCGTATCAAACTCAGGCGTTGTCTCCAGCAGATTAACCATGTTGAGGTTAAACGGGAAAAACGAATGCGTTATTTTTTGAGTCCTTTTCCACTGGTATCCCCATCCCAGGTTTGCGGATGTCATCCTGTAATACTTTATGTTATTCATAAACTCAAAACCGGCACTGATTGCGGTTTTGGTTTGCAGGAGTTTCGATTGCCCCCTGAACTGGAACGGTAAAACCAGGCGCGGAAAAACAAAGGACGATTTAATGCCGAGGTTATATGAATTGGTACCCAGGTTATTTTCGGTTTTTGTACCCCATTGCCACTCGAAAGTGCCGTTCAGTTTGAGTTGTAGTTTGTTGGCGGCCCTTCCCAGGTTGGCATGGGCAAGAGTTATTTCGGCACCGGGCCCCGAAAAACCTGAGGATTTTGTTTCCACAAAACCTTCGAAGTTGAGGCTTACATCGTCCTTAGGCACAACCTCTATCAGCATATCCAGTTTTTGCTGAGTACTGTCGTTCATGCTGAACCGTACTTTCACAAACCTGAAAATCCCCAGGTTATTGATCCGCATGATGGATCCCTGGTGTTTCGAAATAGCATACAAATCGCCTTTGCGGAACTGGATGGTTTGTGCCAGTACTTCGGGTTTCAGGTAGTTTTTCAGGCCCGTAAAACATATGCTGTCGTAATACACGGTATCAGGGAATACTGCTTTTGGAATAGAATTAGTACGGACACCAGTCATTTTTACCGTGATTTGATCCAGGGTATACGTATGGCAGGCATAAGAAGGGGTTACAGCCGACCGGCCGATTAAAAGATCCATCTGCCCCGGGGATGCTGATGTATCGGCGATAATTTGCAGGTAATCGGGTTTAAAAAAATAAAAACCGCGTTCAACCAGCATGGCAGCAATTCTTCGCTTTTCTGATTTCACGGTTTCGAGGTTAAAATTGTCGCCTGTCCGCAACATGAGGTTCTCCCGGTCGCCGGTTATAATACTGTCAATGTATTTAGCGGGTGTGGTATACAGTATTTTATTTATTGTAAATGCTTTATTTATTTCAATGAAATAGGAGATTTTGGCTTTCCTGTTATTTTTTGCGTTTGTATCGATTGTAAAGCGGGCATTCGAATTAAAAAAGCCGATTCCGAACAGATCTGATTCTATCTTCCGGCAGCGCTGTTCAGGATTTACTTTCGAAATCAGAACAGGATTGCTCGAAAAAGTTTTGTAAAACCAGTTAGCGAGTTTTCCTTTGCCTTTTGGCTTTAAGTAATTGTAAGTCCACAAGCCCAGAGGCGGCAATACCCTTTTGGTGCCAAACAAAGCGCCGTTTGGCTTATAATATGTCACTTCCTTGCATAGTTTCACAGCCGGTGCAGGGTCGTGGTCGGTTGCACGATTTATAATATCAACCTTGCCCAAGCCGGTGTATAGCATTTGGGTATCGCCCAGTTTCCGGGTATTCGAACAGGCATGCAGCATCAATACTGCCAGTATGCTTGCAAAATATAATATCTGTTTCCGGAATTTCATAGGTAAGCTTGATTTGCTCTGGGCTGGGTTAATTTTTTAAAGTTGGATTTTTGAATGGTTTTAGCTGATGACTGTAAGTTTTAACGGGTAGAATCCTCATCTGGGCATTACCGGTGGTTTGGGTTTTTGCGATTTACGTTGCCAGATATCTCTCAGGTATGGGTAGTTTTTACGGTAGATGAAACCTACACCCGATTTGGTAACCTGTCCTTCAAGAATGTCTTCATAATCCTGGTGCCTGTAAAGTTTCAGGTATTTGGTGCTTGTGGTATCCAGCGAATACTCGAAAGTAAAATTTTCGATCACACTGTTCACCTGCTGCCCGCCGGGGTTATCGTCGCTAAGCCTGCCCGACACTTTAACGGATGCCTTGTCCTTCCATAATTTCCGTTCCATTTCGTAGGTAAAACTGGTTTTATCCTGGGCCCCGGTGGCTGTGCTTTGGGTGTAGGTGTCGATACCAAATGAAAGATCCACGTTTTTAATGCTGGTTTTGGTCATGGCGTTTAATTGCGATTCCCAGAAACTATTCATTTGCGCAGACAGGTAATTTGACGAACTTTCGATACCGGGCAGTTGTATACTCTCGAACAGCAGGAGGTTAACAGCCTGTTTCATCAGCTCATCGTCCGAAAGTGAATTGAGCACACTGCTGATGTATTGATCGGGGCTGTTTACATCAAATAGGATTTCGAGTTGCGAGAGCCTGTTCATTAGTTTCATGGAAACGATAAAATCAACATTCCGGTTTTTATTATCTACCGGGTTCAGGTATGCTCCTTTTACTTTGGTGGTGGCTTCGAGGTTTAGCGTGGGGTCGTTTATGTTTCCATTCCATTGCAGGTTGCTGCCCGAAGTAATAATGAAGTGTTTCATGGGCCAGCCGGTGATCTTCAGTTCAGAAGTTCCGTTCTGTATTTCATATTGTCCTGTTAAACTTGTGGTATTGTTGGGCAACATGGTGTAATCGAGCAGCCCGCCACCCGAAATATGAACCCCGATATTGTACATTCCTGCTACCTCTACATTAAAAATACTTTTGGGATTGATCTCAATGGTAGTTTGTATGGAAGGCATTTTTGATATGCCTGACTGGGCGTTCTTGTTAATGATTTGCTGCATACGGTTCCCGTCGAGCCTGGCAAAAGTGATGGCTTTTTCTGATTCTTTTACACTCAGATCCTGAACCTGCCTGTACGTTAAATCCGTACCACTCTCGAGCATAATGCGTCCTTTGATGGAAGGGCTTTTTATATCTCCTGTTACATCCACACCCGAATTCACAACAATGGACCCGAAAAATGAAGGGTTGTCCTTTACCGTGGTATTCATTACCTGCAGTTTGTCGAGGGAGGCATGCATGTTAACGGTTATATTTTCGGGATCCTGAAAATTAATATTTCCATCAACAAATGATTGCTTTTGCGTGGAATCGAGCACCATAAAGTTTCTGAAAAACAACTGGTTTTGCTTGATTAAAAGTGTATCATCGGGAATGAAAAACCTTGATTGCAGCGGTACTATACTCAATGCGGCTTCTTTTATCCGTATTTCACCGTTCAGTACCGACTTGCTGTTTTCAGCCCCAAGCGTAATGTCCCCGCTTACTGTTCCCTGCATGCGGCTGGCATATTCGGTTAAGAATGGTTCCATCAACCCAATCTGTAAATTGTCGAATGATGATTTCAAATTTTTTGCTGCATTTCCCGGGCCTGGGCCATAGGTTGTTTTAATGATTGAGGAATCATTTAGCCGGACAACAAAATCAGTATTCAGAATTCCTGAAGTATCGGCTTGCAGCTTTCCATCGGCATTTAATTTTTCAATAAACAGGTTGTGCCATCGCAGGCCGGCAATATTTAAAGCCAAATCGAGGTTTTTCAGGTTATTGTCGCTGTATATCACGTTGGCATTCAGCACGCCATCGGGCATGTCGTTAACCAGGCTGCTCGAAACCAGCATATTCAGGTATACATTCTGTATATCGAGTTTCAAATGATCGGATGTGCGCCCGGTAACATCAATAGCCATGCTGTCGTGCTCCAGGTGCATGTCGGCATACAGGTCGCCGGCGGAAGGTTGCCAGCGCATAAATTCGGAAGGGTTGATTGCCCAGGTGTTAGCATTCATGGTCCAGTCGGGCTGGGTGGATTGAATGATTACCAGGTCTTTCTGTTTCAGCATCTGCGCCCCGATTTTGTAAATCGGGATTCCTGCCTGATCCAAAACATTCAGGTTACCCAGCACTTTATCAGCAGCATAATTCAAATCGAGCGACGATTTACCCAGTACAACTTTTCTCATTTGTATACTGTCGATAGCTGCATTGCACCCCAGGTTTTGCGTGCCGGCATTCAGGCTGGCCCCGATGCCAAAAGCATTAAATTGCCCGTACAAAAGCCTGTCGATCAACATGCGGCCTTCAGCCACACTGTCCGGGCTCTTTTTATCCATCTGTAGACTAAAATGCCCGAAGTTAAAAACCGTATCCGGTACAAAAAGCGTGAAAATGGAGTCGTACCTGGCTTCGGCCTTCATGGTAAAAGCGGGAAACCCTGAAAACGCCTGCATATTGATGGTTTGAGCAGAGTCGAGACTTAAAATATCGTTGAAGCGAATGTTGCTGATGGCTTCCGTTAACTTGCTGAACGAAGCCTGGCTTTTAAAACCGGCATGTATAAAATCTGCGTTCAGCATGGTTTCAAAATGATGATCATTCATCTGCAGTTCCATGGTAGTACTGTCAACCCCCGACTTCATGCTGCCGTTGCGGATCTGTACCTGGTAAAGGCTTATTTTCGACCGCAGGCTATCCGCCGACTTAAATACATCTGCATGGATGTCTCCTTTTGCAGCCAGGGGCAAGGGCAGTAGTTTAAGCAAACCGGCATTTACATCCAGGTTGCCTGTAACCTGCCCGTTGTAGCTGCTGCCTTCCCAGGCAAAGGTTCCGTTGAGTTGGCAATTAAAAGCAGTGTCAGCGGCCAAAAATGTAAAATGGCCGAGGTTGTCGGCTATCGAAATTTCCGATTCAAGATGATGGGTGGTTACGTTTTTGTATACAACTGAATCGATATATACGATGCCTTCGGTAACCGGGTTTTTAAGGGAATTCCAGTTTCCCGTCAAATTCATCCGACCGCTAACAGGCCCGAGATCTGTGTTTTGAGTTATCTCATCGAGCCTTAGCTGGCTGAATGTTGCTTCGGCTTGTCCCGCTTTTTGTTTCAGGTTCACATCACCGGCAAGGTTAATTTCCCCGGTTTTGCTGACTAACAAAAGCTTAAACGAGGGGTGGGCCAGGGTATTTTTTACGCTTCCCGAGATGATGGTTGGCGAAAATTCAGGCAACTGCAGGCCGGGTGAAAACATCGAAATCAATTCAGCAAGTTGTTGCCTGCTAACCAGGTTAGTGCTATAAGCCAGGTCGAATACAGCCTCAGGCAGATTCAATGGCTGGGTAATGTTACCCGAAAGTTGAATTTCATTACCCGAGGGGGCATGCAGCTTACAGGTAGTAATGCTGATTTTTTCCGGCGATCCTGTTATTTCGGTGTTCAGCCTGATTTCATCGTTGCGAACAAACCATTTGTTTTTTTCGTGGTTCAGCTGAGCAGTGAAGTCGGCCGTGATATGCCCGCTTTGCAGCGAGTCGAGTTCACAACGTATGGTTCCCGATTTCAGTATGGCCTGGTTGCCAAAACTGCACAAAAGCTGACTGATGCTGAAGCCTGAACCTTTCGGGCTCAATTTTAAATGCTGTATACTTGTTGTGAATCCCTGTACCGGGAACCATTGCTGCAGCGGGTCAGCATTTTTAGTATTTAAATCCGTTAATAAAAATTTCCCGTTTGTTATATCGGCTGCATCACAGGCAATGGTCCAGGGGAAAACAGGAAGACCTGTAATTTTTTCATCCTTAGCAGGAGCTGATGTTGGCGATGGCCCAGCAGTAATCACTTCAACCGAAGGCTCAAGCAGTTTCAGGAATGGAACTATGATAGTTTGCGAAGTAAGGTCGATCTTGCTGACTGAAAAATTACCGGTCAGTAACGAAAACTTCATCGTTTGCCCGTTATCCGGCTGAATAAGTGTTTGGGATATATCGGCGAGAAAAAGATTTCGGGCTGAAAACTTCCAGGGCGAAGGCGATGATGTAGTTTCAGTCGTGGTGTCTTTAACAGCCTCAGAAATCGTTATTGAACCTTTCACTTTTTCCAGCTTCAAGCTTGCCAGGTCAATTTTATTTCGCCGGAGCGAAAAGGTGTCGGTTACGATTTCAGCTTTCAATAATGCCTGTTCTATACCGATGCCATGTCGTGGATCGCTGTACCGGAACCTGATATTGCTTAGTGTTACCTGTTGGAGGCCGATGTCCCATGC
>DGQJ01000046.1 GCA_002389705.1 Bacteroidales bacterium UBA4417 | reverse complement strand
TTTGCCGACCAAAAAATTGCCTGAATTGGAAAGAGAAGCAGACACAGGCATTATCCCCAAGCTTGCACCATTAGCCGGCAATCCATCAATATAAATTTTCGCAGATGCCAGTTGACGATTAGTTTCAACCAAAACATGATGCCAGTTTCCATCGTTAATTATGGATGAACCGGATTGGCTGAAAGAAGTGGTTCCGTTGTTAATAATACTAAACACAACACTACCTGAAACATCAACACTCAGCTGGTAACCATAACCTGAGGCTCCGAATTTGGATAAAATAACTCCGTTGGTATGGCCAGGTTGTGTTTTAAAATAGCATTCCAGGATTGAATTGTAGGTGGCTAAATCTAAATTATTGCAAATGGTAGTATTGCTGGCAGCACTGCAATAGGTTTTAACCCCGTCAAAGACAAGGGCACAGTCGTCCCAGTTTTCCAGGTTCCCCTTCACAAAACTTTCTGCTGATAAACCAAATGCTTTCAAATGATTTTTGGGAACATTTTTATAGTTTTCGCGGCTGGTAAACTCGCTGGTAAAATAAAAATTCTCTCCCTTTATAAGTGTCGAATCGGCTTTATGTTTCTGAAAATGCCACTCGCCAACCACGCTGCTCAAAGGGAAAGGCGCAAAGAATTTTACTCCCTGATCAATGAGTTCGCTGCTTTCTGTTGGCCGGAAATCGCCGGTAAAAGGATCAGCAAAAATGTTAGCAGAAGTTTCGCTTCCAACCTGACCAAGATCCGGAATATAAGAGTTCAGTTTAGCTTTAAAGTCGTTAAAGCTGTACCTGCCGCCTGCCGGAGATAAAAAATTACCAATAAATGGAATACCTCCGAAAAAGTTATTCCCGAACGATTCAAAAGGAATACCCGAAGCTATAGCTGCATGATCGAATTGATGCCAGCTGCTGTCGCAAACATTGCCCAGATAATAGTTATATCCATCAGATGCAAGAGTTCCGTCGCCCGAACCGGTTAAAGATGAAACTTTGAAGGCTACATTATGAACATACATATTGTAGAATCCGAGAACCTGGTTGTAGGCAGCCGCTGTTTTGTACGTGGCTGTGCCCTTCACGATATTGTTAAAAACATATTGCTTAAACGCGCCGTCAAAATAAAACGGGTAACCAAGGGAAGCAACGTATGAAGCATTCCAGTCGTAGTGCCAGCCCTGGGCATCTTCCGAAATATTATTGTAGGTATAAACCGGCCCACCCTGCCAGGCTTCTATTCCACCATAATCGTTTACGCCTTGCAGCGAATGCGAAACTTTGTTATGGTGCACCAAACCTCTTATAAACGGAATGGTTGCAGTATTGCTGCTACCTTTACCCCAAACAAAATTGAGGCCACTGCCCCAGGCATGTTCAATAATATTTCCTGCAATTTCGCCAACAGTTAGTGTCCCGTTTATGGCAGGAATGGAACTGTACCAGCGCCCCAAATGGCGTGTTCCGACCTCGAACACTTTGTTTCTCAATATCGAAACTTCGTCAACACCTTCCAGGAACACAGAAAAATCGTCCATGTAGTTCATTTCGTTGTCTGAAAAAACAAAGTTTTGAGCAGTCCCGCTGGCCAAAACGCCGCCATTCAGGTATTGAAATTTACAGTTCTTAATCAGAATATCGGAACTGTTTGATAATTTAATCGTCGGCACAGCGTCAGCAGTTCCGAAGCGAACATTGTTATACGTAGTAAATCCAAAGCTAAGCCCGCTTATCTCGATATAGTTTTTTGATGAAATATTTAATAATGTTGATTTAGAAGCAATTTCAATGGTGGTAGTGTTTGGATCTTTGTCGCCTGGCAAACGCAGATAAATTCGCGCATTTGCCTGATCATAATAATATTCGCCAGCTGCATCGAGCAGATAAGGTGTGTTTTCCACATAATATTTACAGTTTTTTCCGCCAAAATTCGGATCTGAAACTTCAATTGTTTTGGTTGACGGAATATAATTATCAATTCTTTGTTTCCAGAGCGTACTCATGGTTATCGCATCTTCAATGGCCCAAACATCGCCGCCTTTATAAAAATTCACATCCGGTTGCACCAGGTTTTTGGTATCAGTTAGCTTCAACGGCGTTGATTTTACTTTACCGGTAAACGACCACCATTTTTGCATAGGTTCATTGGGTGTGTTCTCGAAATTAGGCGAACGCGCGAGGTAAACCCTGTTAATTCCCGTTTGTGATACTTCGCAAACTACCTTGGTCAAATTTTCGATACCACTTACCGTTTTGTACCAAACCATGTCGGGATTGGGAATATTGGGTGCAATACTTGCGTTGGCTTTTGCCCAACCACCTGAAACCTGCACCGAGCCATATATAGCTGCTTCACCAGTTCCCCAATCAGGATCGGAAGTGAGGCGTATTGGATTTCCGGCCTCACCCGATTCTTTAGCCGTCAACACGCCACGATAAACAACGCCGCGTTTGAAAACATAGGTTTGAATACCTGATCCCAGTTTTGCGTTACCGGTTGCCGCATTATCCCAGGGGTGATGTTGCCAGGGCGTAGCAGTACTTTGCCCGTCATTATTATCATTCCCGTTTTCAAAATCAATATACTTCACTGAACTGCCTTTTACAAAAACAAAAGACAATGGAGCCCATTCCAGGTCGCCTTTTGGTAAAACTTTTGCCTGTTGCGTTTCCCAGGAGTAGATTATTTCTCCATCTGCATTTTTTATTTTTTCGCCTGTACGAGTTTGATTTAATGAGTTGATCTGAGCACATAACGCCGCTGTGATAAAAAAGAATACCGGCAGGAAAAAGTATTTCATGGATAGGGTTTTGTTACTTAAAATGTTGAAATTCATACGTTTATTTATAATGAGTTAAGAAAAGAACCTATTACCTTTTTATGGAAAGGTACTTATTCAAAAAGCAGTAATGAAATTGGCAGGGATTGTTTCAGCATTCCTGGACCTTCCATTTCAACCCTCAGTAGTTCACCATAATTTCCTTCAAAATAATCGAGCATTAAAGGATATTTCCCTTTCTTTAATTCAATTTTTCCGTGTACCGTAAAGGGCCCATGTACGCCATCGTTATCAATAACCTTTTGATTATTGACAAACAAACGCGAACCATCGTCACTGATGGTTGAAAACGAATATAACCCGTCCTGCGGAATTTGTATAAAACCTTTAAAACGAACACCCCAGTAATCTTCTTTCATATTAATGTGTTGAAGGGCAAAGCCGTTCACTTTCCCCTTTCGTGCAGGTTTCAGTTTGGTAAAATCCGGAATCTTTGACCATTTTCCTTCGAAATACTCAAAATTTAATCCATTCGTTTGGGTGTCGAAAATATCATATGCTCTGTGGGTTACAAAGCCGGGATTAACCGATTTTTTAAAACTCCATGCCTGCACTGCCATAGATTTTGATATTTCAAAAGGGGTTTTATACACATGCGAAGTTTCTGTGTGTGTTGTACCATCGAGGGTGTACCTGATTACTGCATCTTTATCGCTGCAATTCATAACAACGCGTATTCGCGAACCGGATGAAGTATCGTCGGGCAAAATGCTGACCCGTTCCGACATTACGAATTTATTCTCCGCAATGTTAACCTCCTTTGAGACAAATTGATATGCACCTGATAAAACTTCATAAACAGCATATCCATCCTTCATTTCAATAAAAGTAACACCTTCTGCGTTGGAAGCTTTCAGGTTGTTTTCCGAAACTGAATTCTCGTTATTTGCCGGAATATATACTTTAGCCGTGGTATTTACCGGTATCGTAATATCCCAAACAAAATCATTGTTTTTGTCAAATTTCCAGTTGCTAACAATATTCCCATATGGCGACTTGTGCAGGGTTCTGGCAAACTTAATTTCCCTGCTTATAACAGGCTTCATTATAATTGATTTAAAGCCCGGTTCAGCAGGTTTTATGCCTCCAATATTTTCGTGCATCCAAATGATGAGATCACCCAGGAGCATCACATGGTTTCCTGAATTCATTGAAGGATCTGCAGTATTACCATTCCAGAGTTCCCAAATGGTTGTTGCATTATTTTTAAGCATATAGCCCCAACTTGGATAATCCGTTTCGGAAGCAAAACGTATGGCGATATCGGCCCTGCCGAAATCAGTAAGCACCCGTTGTAAATAACTGATGCCGATTAATCCAACCGGAATATGCCCGTTATAATCCGTTTCAATTTTTTCGACCAGGTTATTGAAAACAGCTTGTTTCCGGTCGTCGGGAACAAGGTCGAAAGCCAGTGACAATAAATTGGCTGTGGGAGTATTATTGCTGTAATAATTGAGCGAAGGGACAAAAAACTGCTTGTTATACCCGATTTTCATCTCAGTGGCAATATGTTCAAACTGCTTTTCATCGCCTGGTTTTGAAAGCATTTTGGCAAAACGTTGCATAATGCGTGTATCGTGATAAAAGACACTTGTTCCAAGTAGCATGCCATCCGTTATTCTTGCGGGATCGTTGCTGTGAATCATTGCAATATCTTCGGGGGGCATGCACCAGTCGCCATAGGTATCACGAGGCATGATGCCATCTTTTGCGTATTTGTGGTACATATACAACAGCCATTTTTTCATAGCCTCATAATTTTCGGCTACAACAATAGTATTCCCGAATTGATCGAGCAACATTTCAGTAACCATAATGCCACTGCCATCCCAGGTAACATTATCGTTATACAGAGCCCAATAAGCCGGGCAAACATCGGGAATACTGCCTTCCGTGGTCTGTGCATCGCGAATATCGCCTAACCATTTGCGATATAAACCGCCATTACAGAATATATAGCTTTCGCCACGACAACCTGTAGCCCTGTCGCCTAACCAGCCCATCCTTTCGTCGCGCTGAGGGCAATCTGTAGGGAAACTCCTGTAGTTGCCCCGTATTCCCCAGGTTGCATTTTTATACACCTGATTGATGNNTTTTTGTACACCTGATTGATGGTTGAGTCGGAACATTCAAAGGAGCCACTGCTTGCCAGGTCGTCGTTTACAACACATCCTATAATTGTGCTGAGGTCAGGTGTAGTTTTCATGCCTGTCAACTCGACATAACGGAAACCGTGATAGGTGAACCTGGGTTCCCAGGTTTCGACGCCTTCTCCTTTTGAAATATATGAATCAGTAACTTTTGCACTCCGAAGGTTAGCCATGTAAAGGCTTCCGTCATCGTCAAGTATTTCGGAAAACCGCATGGTTATCTTGTCTCCTTTTGTACCCTTAACAGTCAACGATGCCCAGCCGACCATATTCTGGCCCATGTCGAAAATAAACACCCCCGGTTTAATCTGTTTTACCGAAACCGGTTTTATATGCCCGGTAACACGGATGGGTTCATTTAACTGCGAAGTGAGCTTCCCGGCCGGTGCGGCAACAAGCTGCGCATGAATCCATTTCGAATCATCAAAATCAGGTTTATCCCAACCTGCCATTTCGAGACGAGCATCGTATTTTTCACCGTCGAATTCATTATTTTCGGTAATCGGTCCGTTTGCAGTAAGTTTCCAGCTCTCATCGCTAAGAATCATATCTTTTGAACCGTCGGTATATTCAATGTTCAGTTGCACCAGCATTTTGGGGAAACCAAAATTTTGCATCAAAAACGGAATATCTTTGCGCATGGCAAAATATCTGCCATTGCCCAGAATCACGCCTATTGAATTTTTTCCGTCGATAAGTTGCGAAGTAATATCGAACGTGTTATAGAAGACTGTTTTATTATATTGTGTTGAGCCGGGGGCTAATACTTTGTTACCGGTTTTACTGCCATTTATGTACAATTCGTATAATCCCAGGCCGGAAATATAAGCAGTTGCATTCCTGACTTTTTTAGTGATGTTGAAATCTTTTCGCAGGTATCGAGCAGCAAGTTTGCGGTACTGCCCGGTGTCATCTTCGTTGGCAAAGGTTTTGTCAATACCAATCCACTTCGCTTTCCAGTCATCAGGTTTTAACAATCCCATACTCCATTGCGCCGGCTCACTCCAGTTCGAAACTTTACCATCCTTATCCCAAACACGTACTTTCCAATAGCAACATACTCCGGCTCCAAGAGGTTTACCAATATACCTGATGAGTATGGACTGTTCTGAATTCTGCTTCTCGCTGTTCCATAGGTCACCCTGATCTTTATTCAGTAAGTCCAATGAAGTGGCAACAATTACCTGGAAAGCTGTTTGTTTTTCGCCGGGGGTTTTACTTTCAATGATCCAGCTCAAAGCAGGATTAACAAGATCGATTCCGGCTGGATTGATTTGATTTTCACATGTTAAAGTAGTAACACTTACGCTGCTTACCTTAGTTCTGCAATTCGTAAATGTCAGGAAAAGCAAACCAACCAATAACAGGTTTACTGTTCTTTTTATACACATGACTGTTGAGATAATGGGTGTTAAAATTAACTGTTTCAGCTATTTTTAATACTTCAAGATTATCCGAAAGACCTGATATGTCATAAAAAGCCGGCTCAAATCGTTTTCTGAGCCGGCTTTCAAGAATAGCCTTTGATTTTTAATTACCGACGCACAAACTTCATTGTATGGCTTTGCTCTTTTGTTTTCACGGTAATAAAATAGACGCCCTTTGGAAGGTTTCCAATTGATAGTTCGAGGTTATTTTTCCCCCTGATTCCTTCTTCCTGCTGGACGATACGACCTGAAAGATCCCTAATCACTATGCCTTCAGCAACTTCGTTCCCAAGTTTTACAAATACATTATCGTGAGCGGGATTAGGATACAGACTGATTGCAGCTTTGTCATTATCCGGTAATCCAACAAGCGAACTTACCACATGAACCGTAAACGTAAGCTGTGTTGAATCAACGCCACCATTGGCAATGCCACCGTCGTCCATAATGGTAACGGTAATAACAGAAGTTCCTAAGGCTACCGGGCTTATTTTTAAATCTGCTGTTGAAGCATTTGGCAAATAATTTACCGAAACATTAGCAATGGCTTTATTTGATGATACCGCTGATACCGATATAACCGACTGCGGATTTGCATCCTGGCCATAACCAATTCCGGTTATCGTTATATTTTTATCACCATCAGGCAATGCAATTTCCTGGCTTTCCAACTGATCGTACACCGGAGGTGCGTTCACTTCGGAATGGGTGAGCGTGGTTATGCTTCGCGGAGGCAAGAGTATAGTTCCATCGGTTACTTTCGGACCAGAAGCAAACGGGCTGAAGTTCTGCGTGGTGAATGTGCGGTTAAATGCAGGTATATTCTGACCCTGTAGTGTAACTTTCATTGGCATTTTACTTGTGTTTAGCAGAATCGCAGTAACAGTATTATCGGTATTTTTAAATGCCAGCGATAAAATATTGCTGCTTGAAGAAATGGCATCAATCATCACCGAACCCGGATTCACGAAAGCTGAAAAGTTTTTAAACACACTCCCGAGCAGATCGTCATTTGTTTTCTCAGAAGCAGAATTTAAGTCAGCCCATCCGCTGATATTTCCGTATTTAAATGAGGTGTACATTGAACCTGCAAAATCCAGTGGACCGGGGAAAAACTGCAGATTTCCACTTAAATAATCTTTTCCCCAGTACCCTTCCCAAATATTGGCGAATCCTGATGTTTCGGTCATCCACAATCCTTCGGCAAGGGTTGTTTTTTTGAAGTTAAGTAAGCTGGTCCAGTTAGCTGCACCAGCTCCACCTGCCCTTATACCATCGGGATCATAAAGGTGACATGCAACAATGCCAAGGTAATTTTTGGTTGCAGCATCATCATTTGTTGGGGCAACATTAGCCTGAACCCAGCTATTCGCGTTCACATCTTCTGACAACATGATACGAGTGTTCAGATTTGCGGCTTTCATTTTTGGGCCTACCACTTTTACAAGTTCTCTGAATTCAGCACCAGTATACTGGCACGAAACATAAGGCTCATTAAAAGTTGGTTCGTTCTGCAGGCTGATGGCATACAATTCAACGCCAGCTTCTTCTTTCACTGTTTTACAAATAGCCACTACATATTCGGCAAACTCTTCATACATTTCAGGTTTAAGTTTGTTATTCGGTGCCCACTGTGTTGCTGAAGATGGGAAATCGGCTTTGTTTTGCTTCATCCAGCTGGGTGCGGTCCAAATGGTATAAAAGAATTTGTGGCAGTTGGTGTTTTCGTTGATGTTACGGATTACATCAGTAGGAATGGCCGAGCGGTTTAAGTTGCTGAAATCAGTAACATTAGGATCGGAATTGTCGTTTTCAGGTTCGAATTCACCACTAGAGGTAAGCCTCATAACAGTAATATTCAAATCCTTAACCTGCTGTATCTGAGCCTGGTCGTTGTTGTTATTCATAAAACAACCCACTCCGGCCATGGTCTGATAGGTTAAGGATTTGAATA
>DGQJ01000212.1:3253-3403 GCA_002389705.1 Bacteroidales bacterium UBA4417 | reverse complement strand
CCGGCAAGTAAATTTCGGATTATGGGTTCCTGGTTACCTTTAAAACTCTCAAATCCAAATATTTTTTTGAGAACGTTCTGTAAAGGATAATCCTTGTATTCTTCATTCTTTTTCATTCCACGTGCATTATTCTTCTATTCGTGTCCTTTT
>DGQJ01000212.1:0-3223 GCA_002389705.1 Bacteroidales bacterium UBA4417 | reverse complement strand
TCGGATTATCCGCGATTGCCATTGTTTTACGTAAAGTTAATACAACTTTATGGTTTATCTTTCAAAAAAACTTTTAAATGGGTAGTATTTTTTTTACAGTCAACTTAACATGTTCATTATTAATTCAGTATACATGTAATTGGAGACCTGAAACAAGTAAAAAAAACAATTTTATATGTTTTATTCCCAAATCTGGTCCACGATTCAGGTGCTGAAACCTGTTGTTCATTTGCAGGTATCAACTTTTCAGGTAGTTGGCTCAAAAAGGGTGCAAAATTAGTATTAATATTAAAACAACAAACATTATATTTTTTTTTATTTCGGGTTAAAAAACATTCCTCTCCAATACATATTTGCGCTGTAACAACTTAATATTGTGGATGTAATTAAATTTGGGTTCAATATATACAGCAGCTTTGTTTTGTGGTTGGTCCGCAGCCTCAATACCCAAAGACTCTTTCAGCATTTCTTGCTATCTTTGCAGTCGGAAACAAAGGCACAAAAACTGTAATTACCCGGTGCTGTTGATCATATTAGTTTATCGGAACAAAGAATCATTTTTACGATTTGATAGCCAGTGGCAATTACAGGCAGGGTTTACGAGGGTTGCAACTGATAGTATATCTTAATGAAAGCATGGGTAGGAAAATAGGTATAGATAGCTGATATTTTGACTGTACTTTCTGGTTACATGTCAGGCTCAATGCCGGCAGCAATTGCTACTACACCGGCATTGTTTCCTTAATCATTTGTTGGTTTCCGGCTTCATAGATTAGGATTCTAATGAGGTGTTGAAAATTACACTTCAGGAAAATGGGAACTAACATAAGGGGTACATGTTCAGTTGTCTTCTTTTTAGTAACAAAGCTATCGGTTTCCTTTGACGGTAAAAGTAATCCCGTTACAAGGATAGCAAAATTTAAGTACATTAAAAACAGGGACATAACAAAACAAAACTGCAAATATGGGCGACAAAGTTGATCAGTTTAATGCATACCGGAGTAAAATGAACGACAGGATACTGTCCGTTGACAACAAGGTTGTGAAACGAATATTTAATGTTGATACCAACGCGTATACCGAGGGTGCTCTGCCTGTTAAAACCAAGGAGTTAATAGGCCTGGTAGCTTCGCTGGTTTTGAGGTGCGACGACTGCATCAAATACCACCTGCTGAAATGCAAGGAAAACAATGTTAGCGAAGAAGAGCTTTTCGAAGTTCTGGGTATTGCCACCCTGGTTGGTGGAACCATTGTTGTGCCACATATGCGCCGGGCTATTGAGTTTTGGGACGATATGCAGGACTGATCCTGAACCATTGCAGGGGTACAGTTGTTGAGGCGATTTCAGGATAATTAAAACCTCTCACTTGTATATTAACTGTAAGGCTGATCCGGCATATTAAGCGGGTGTAAATGTTGTTATGCAACCGGTAATAATGTCATTTATACCAAAAAAATAATGCTGGCATGGCTTTTGAGCCTGGTCGAAACTTATGAATATGATGTTAAAGTCGAAAAGTGGATTCCGCCATTGTGGCATAATGCTTCTATTAGCATTAGGAATTTCCATGTTTTGCACCGCCCAGGATGCCACTAAAATAATGGGTATTGTTCGCGATGCCCAAACCGGGGATACACTCCCGTTTGTAAGTGTATATTTTAAAAATACTCAGATAGGAACCACCACCGGGTTCGATGGGCGTTTTGCACTCGAATCGAAAAAAGCAACTGATACCGTGGTTGCTTCCTATATTGGTTTTGTAACATCCTATATCCCGATACAGCGTAATCGTTTTCAAACGCTTGATATCAAATTGCAACCCGAACGTTACGAGCTTTCGGGTGTGGTAATACGGCCAGGCGAAAATCCGGCAGAAATACTGCTTCGTAAAATTATTGACCACAAACCCCTGAACGATCCCGATAAAGTGGAATCATTCCATTGTCAGGCATACACCAAAATGCAGTTTGATGTAAATAACCTCAGCGAAAAGTTTCAGAACCGACGTATTCTTGAACCCTTCAAATTTGTTTTTAACCAGATTGATACCAGCGTGGTAAACGGTAAAATTTACCTGCCGGTGATGATTTCAGAAGCTTTCTCTGATCTGTATTTCCGAAAATCACCACGCGAGCGTAAGGAAATTATCAAAGCCAGCCAGATATCGGGTGTTGAAAATCCAACCATGTCGCAGTTTGTTGGCAATATGGCACAGGATGTAAAAGTGTACGATAACTTTATCAGTCTTTTTCAGAAAAATTTTGTCAGCCCCATATCATCCATGGGGTTGATGTATTACAAGTATTACCTGGTCGATTCCACATTGCTGGATAACCAGTGGTGCTACAATATCATGTTTAAGCCGCGGCGTAAACAAGAGCTTGCTTTTACCGGCAACATGTGGATTCATGATACAACCTACGCAGTGAAAAAACTCGAAATGAAAATGGCCGGCGATGTCAATCTCAATTTCGTGAACGATATGGTTATTTCGCAGGAATTCGGTATTGCCAATAACGGCAGATGGATGTTGACCCGCGAGCAGACCATTGCCGATTTCAACGTGATTGTGGATTCGAAAATAACCATGGGCTTTTTTGGTACCCGAACGGTGTTGTATTCAGGGTATGATTTTTCGCCGGTTCGCGACGAAAAGATTTACTCCATGCCCAATAACATCATAGTGCTGGATGATGCAAACCGCAAGAGCGAGGAGTTCTGGAACAAAACACGACCCGAAGCCCTGACACACCGCGAAGCTTCGGTTTATCACCTGAGCGATACCCTGAAACAGATGCCGCTCTTCAGAACGTATGTTGACGTTATTAAAATGATTGTAACCGGCTATTATGTGAAGGGTAATTTTGAATGGGGACCGTACTCATCAACATATAGTTTCAACCAGGCCGAAGGGAGCCGTTTCAGGATCGGGGGAAGGACCAGTAATGATTTCTCAACCAAACTGATGCTCGATGGTTACCTGGCTTATGGAACCCGCGATCAGAAATTCAAATACAGTGCCGGCTTTATGTATATGCTGGGCAAATTACCGGACCGTGTTTTAAGCGCTTCGTATAAATACGACGTAGAGCAGCTCGGGATGTCGGAAAATGCTTTCAGGCAGGATTTTATCCTGAACTCAATATTCAGGCGAAATCCACAGGACAAACTTTCGATGGTTTCGCAATATACCGGTTCGTATAAACATGAATGGTTTACAGG
>DGQJ01000161.1 GCA_002389705.1 Bacteroidales bacterium UBA4417 | reverse complement strand
GAAAGTTCAGAATTAAAACAAAAAATTGATTTGGCATTATCCCAGGTCGATTATTCCATAAAAAATGTTCAGAAAATATCATCGGCTTTAAGGCCTCAAATGCTTGATGCGTTGGGGCTTGCATCAGCCATAGAATGGCTTTCGAATGATTGCTATAAAAGGTTCGGGATAAGGTGTAAGCTTAATCTCCAGGATATTGAAGAACTGGATGAAAAACTTTCAATTTCCCTTTTCCGTATCTTTCAGGCTTCAATGACAAATATTATGCTCCATTCCAGGGCGAAATCTGTTGCTGTAAAACTTTTCTTAAAACAAGGGGTGCTTTTTCTATCAGTGAAGGATGATGGTATTGGAATAACTCAGGAGCAAATCAATTCGCCCAAATCCTTCGGCATTATTGGTATAAAAGAAAGGGTTAGGCTATATAACGGCTTATTCAAAATCCATTCCGGAAAAAATAAAGGAACGGAATTNNTATCACCATACCGCTTACCGGAAAACCACCATTTATATGAAAATATTAATAGCTGATGATCACACCATTGTTCGCGAAGGATTAAAGCGGATTTTAAAAAAGTTTACTGAAATAAAGGAGATTGAGGAGACGAACAACGGAATTGAAGCTTTGCAGATGATTGAAGCAAATCACTACGATTTTGTTGTACTAGATATTTCACTTCCGGGTATTTCGGGTTTGGAAGTGCTAAAAAACCTTCAACTTCAGCAAAATAAAACCCGTATCCTGGTACTTTCAATGCACCCGGAAGAGCAATTTGCTATAAGGGCATTTAAGTACGGTGCCTTGGGATATGTAACAAAAGACAGGGCCGGTGAAGAACTGATGCTGGCTATCAGGAAAATTTCTTCGGGTGGTAAATTCGTTTCCCCTGAACTTGCTGAATACATGGTATTTGGTACCGAAAAAGAAGACAAAAAGGTTTTGCATCTAAATCTTTCGCGCCGCGAATTTCAGATCATGGTTTTGCTATCTCAGGGAAAATCATCGAGAGAGATAGCCGATGAACTCTTTATCAGCGAAAAAACAGTTGGTACGCACCGATCGAGGCTTATGTTGAAAATGGGTATGACCAAAAAATCAGAACTCACCCATTATGCCATTCAAAATAAATTGATAGAATAAACACAGCTTTGCATTCGTTTTTATTATCACTTATATTTTTAACCATACAATTAATACAAGTTAATTGTAACAAATCGAAAAATCCAGCATAGTGTCGAATTTTTTTGCATTAACTATCTGGAAAGCTACCTTGTCTTTTACATTTTGTAGGAATTATTCTTACAAAAATATCAGAGTATTGCCTACATTTCCCTAATTAAATATTTTGTATTTTGTTTAACGATTTTAAAAGACGTTGTGCATCTACAGTTCAATTGTTTAAAAACAGTCCAGGCGTCGGACAGGGATATTAATTTTTGTGTAAAATTGAGACTATGAAAACAATAAAACACTCAGATACTCCTTTCAAACATAGCTCTAGCGCTGAACGCTTCCTGCTGTTTGATAACCTGCTCGAAGGATGCCAGATTATTGGATTCGACTGGAGATATATTTACCTGAATCGTACTGCTCAATTACATAATAAACGAAACAATGATGAGCTGATTGGCAATCGCTACATGGATATGTGGCCGGGAATTGAGGATACCGACGTGTTTAAAGCAATTAAGCAAACACT
This sequence comes from Bacteroidales bacterium UBA4417, assembly GCA_002389705.1. Lineage (GTDB taxonomy): Bacteria > Bacteroidota > Bacteroidia > Bacteroidales > UBA4417 > UBA4417. Next base: position 3,754 of record DGQJ01000161.1, on the reverse strand, counting down.
CGAAACCCGGGTTCCCAAGCATTTTGAAAATGAATTTGTTTTCCCGGATGGTAGGTGTGGCTGGTTCGACCTGAGTATTCAGCCGGTGCCTGAAGGTGTATTTATACTTTCCATCGATTTTACTGAACGTAAAAATGCCGAAAATGCATTGTTAGGGAGTGAAGAAAAATACCGCCTGATTGCTGACAATTCGGATGACTGGATTTATTGGGTAAAGCCTGACAGCCAAATGCATTATGTGTCTCCTGCTTGCGAACGGGTAACCGGTTATGCGCCTGAAGAGTTTTTCACTCATCCGGAGCTGATTCATGAAATAGTTTTCGAGGCTGATAAAATAAAGGTCAGTCAGCATATCATTCAATCAAAACAGGATGATATCCCCCATAATCTTGAATTTCGTATTGTCACCAAAACCGGAGAGATCCGTTGGATCAATCACAATTGCTGCCCGATTTTTAATGATGCTGGCGATTATATTGGCCGTCGTGTAACAAACCGAAACATCACCGAACAGAAACAACAGGCAGAACAATTGTTTGAAAGCGAATTCAGGTTCAATAAGCTTTATGAAGAGGGACCATTTGGTATGGCAATGGTGGATAGTGATTTCAAATTCAGGAAAGTAAATCCTAAATATTGCTCCATTATTGGATATTCTGAATCGGAACTTCTGAAAATGACATTTAAGGACATTACGCATCCGGAGGATTTGATCAAGGATATTCCCAGTATTACGAAGCTAATCAATAAAAAGCTATCTGCTTACAAAACTGATAAACGCTATATCAGGAAAGATGGGGAAGAGATTTGGGGTGCATTAAATGTAACTGCAAACTACGATAAAGAAGGGAAATTCCTATATAACCTTGCAATTCTTGAAGATATAACCGGAAGGAAACGAGCCGAAACAGAATTGCGTGAACGCGAGATTAAATTGAGCACCATTCTCAACCTGCTTCCAGTAGGTATATCAATTCTTGACCAGGATCAGAAAATTGTGTATGAAAATCCGGCTTTGGAAAAAATATTAGATATTACCATGGAGGGTTTACAGCATGGTGATTACCTGGAACGTAAATATTTACGAGGCGATGGGTCGCCTAAGCCTGTTGAAGAATTTGCAAGTACGCGCGCCTTCAGCGAAAATAAAGCCCAGCATAACATTATTACAGGCGTTGTAAAGGAAGATGACAATATCGTCTGGACCAATGTAAGCGCTGTACCGGTTGACTTCCCCGACTGGAAGGTTGTACTTGTTACAGCTGATATTACCGGAATTAAACGAGCAGAGGAAGCGTTGAAGAAAAGTAAAAAGCTGCTTGCTGAAACTGAATCGATAGGAAAGGTTGGTGGCTGGGCGTTTAATTTGGATACCATGGAACAGACATGGACAGAGGAGGTATACCGTATACATGAAGTTGAAAGTGATTTTAATACTAGTATCAGCGAAGGAATAAACTTTTATACCCCTATATCCAGGCCGGTAATCGAGAAAGCAATACAAAAGGTAGTTGAAACAGGAGAGTCGTTCGACCTGGAACTGGAAATTATTACAGCAAAAGGGAATCTCCGGGTAGTACATACTATTGGAAAGTCTGATCCTGAAAACCGGAGGGTTTATGGGTTCTTCCAGGATATTACCGAGCGTAAACTTGCAGAGGAAAAACTTCGCGAAAACAAGGTGCTGCTAAACCAGGTTATAGACAGCGAGCCCGATGCCATTTTTGCAGTAGATCTTAACTACCGCTTGCTCATCAATAACAAGCGACACCAGCAGGTGCTAATTGAAACCGGGGGACATCGGTTGAAGGCAGGTGAAAGTGTATTGATGTCAGCTTCTAACGAGGTCATCGACTTCTGGCGCGGGCTCTATGATCAAGCTTTTAAGGGTGATGAGTTTAAAAGAGAGATGGAATGGGTTTATTCCGATGGTCTGATACATACAACTGAAAATTACTTTTCTCCATTGCGCGATGCCACCGGAGAAATAATGGGCGCTTTGGTTGTTATTCACGACATTACAGAACGAAAACTTATTGAAAATGCGCTAAAAGAGAGTGAAGAATACCTGAGATTGGGATATGAAACAGCCAACCTTGGTATCTGGAAAAATGACCTGAATAAGATGACTGTTGAATTCGGCGAACGGGCGCGTAATCATTATGGTTTTGAGGAATCGGTTGTTACGCTTTCTGATGTGATTGCTCGGATACATCCGGATGATGTCGGGAGATTGGCTGCAGAAATAGAAAAAGCAACCTCCGCTTTAGGTACCGGGCGTTATAATACAGAATACCGGGTGATTCATCCTGATGGTAGTGTGCACTGGCTCTATATTGTGGTACGCGTAATTTTTGAAGGAGAAGGAAAAAATCGCCGGTCCGTCATGGGCTTTGGTACTTCACTAGATATTACAGAACGTAAACAAATAGAAGTAGCACTCCGAGAAAGTGAGGAGAAGTTCAGGAATCTTATAGAAAGTATTCCATTGCCAGTGACTTATGTTAACAACCTGGGAGAGATCGTTTTTAGAAATGAGCGTTTTAAGCAGATCATTGGATATACTCAAAGCGACGTACCAACTGTTAACGAGTGGTGGATCAAAGCGTATCCAAACAAAACATACAGGAAATGGGTTATCCGTAGGTGGAAATCAGCAACATTGCATGCACAAAAAACAAATACTGATATTGAACCTATCGAACACAACATTACTTGCAACGATGGAACTGTTCGGACAATGATAGTTTCAGGAATTGCTATTGAAGATAACCTGCTCATTACTTTTATTGACATTACCGACCGTAAAAAGGCTGAAAAGGAAATCATAAAACTGAATGAATCGCTTGAACAAAGAGTTATCGAACGTACATCCCAGCTCGAAGAAGCCAACAAAGAGCTGGAAGCCTTCAGTTACTCCGTTTCGCACGATTTACGTGCACCACTCCGGCATATCAGTGGATTTGTGGAAATGTTCAGGGAAGATTACAGAGAAATGCTACCTGAAAAGGCAGTACACTACCTCGAGGTAATTACTAGCGCTTCTCGCAATATGGGAGAACTGATCGACGACTTACTGCAGTTCTCAAGGACAGGTCGGCAAGAGATGCAGGAATGTGACCTGGATATGAACTTTGTAGTTCAGGAAGTATTACATTCCATTGAGAACGACCTTGTAAACCGAAAAATTGAGTGGCGGATTGCCGTATTGCCTGTAGTCAAAGCTGACCATGCGTTGTTAAGGATGGTGTGGTACAACTTGTTAAGTAATGCTGTTAAATTCACAAAGGACAGGGAGCCTGCCGTGATTCAGGTCGGTTTCTTTGAAGAAGAAAAAGAGTATGTCTATTTTGCCCGTGATAACGGCGCAGGATTTGATATGAGGTTCGTGCACAAGTTATTTGGTGTCTTTCAACGTCTGCATACCAAGCAGGAATTTGAAGGTACAGGTATTGGACTGGCTAATGTTCGGCGGATCATTCTAAAACACGGCGGGCGTACCTGGGCCGAATCGAAATTAAATGAAGGGGCCACATTTTATTTTAGCTTACCTAAACTTAAAAATCATAAAAATGGTTGAATTAAATAAAATTCTACTTGTTGAGGATAATCAAAACGATATCGAATTAACACTTGCTGCCTTGGCAGAACATAATCTTGCCAATCGGGTTGTTGCATTATGTGATGGTGTTCAGGCAATGGAATATCTGAATTATGAAGGGGTTTATAAAAATAGGGAAAAAGAAAATCCTGC
>DGQJ01000152.1 GCA_002389705.1 Bacteroidales bacterium UBA4417 | reverse complement strand
CCGTCCATGCGTATCTTCAATGGGTTATCAAACCTCACATGCCTGAAAAAGTTCGTTTTGACAACCAGTTTTTGCCTTTTTAATACTTCATAATCGATGAAACTATTGCCCATTTCGGGCTGCACCGAGAAATATCCTACATTCATTGAGGTTACATTATGAAAAAAATGTGAGCCCGAAGATGCATCAAGCGGGTAGCCTTCGAGGCTGGTTTCGACAATGGTTTTGGCATTGCTGATCTGGGTCCAGTTCACCGGAACGCCAATCCATCGGTCGCGCGTACCCCATCGCCCCGGGCCTATGAGAATATACCTGCGGTTTTCCTTCCGCATCCTATGGTTCAGTTCCTCAATTTCAGCCACCATTTCCTGCGTTTTGCTCTTATCAAATTCATCTTTATCTACATAAATCACATCAGTGATATCCGAAACTAAACCATTGCCCATCCCCTTTTCAGAAAAAATAACAATTTCATCCCTTTTAATCTCATCCATATTCACCTGATAATCGAGTTCAGCGCCAATTAACGGTTTGATCTGCAACAGGTAAAAGGTGGTTTTATAATCGGCATCGCGGGTCAGATCAATGGCAAATTCAATTTCAACAGGTGTTCCCATGGCTTCCTTCACAATATCGAGTACAACTTCGATGGTTTTAGCCATAGGGCAATAATCGTATTTCAACACATTGCTAAAGTTAATAACCCTGGGCCCTGGTGTATTGGTACCCGGAACCAGCCGCTGGTTGTCGCGATCGTACACCGAAGCCAGATGGCGCAGGGTACCATGATGTTCAGCCTCATCTATTTCCATTTCGCGTAAGCTGGCCATTTCGCCTTCCAGCAGGTTTACATCGCTTTTGGCCAGGTCTACCGCCAGGAATTTCACCTGAGAATTTTTATACAAATCTTTGGGTGTAAGGATTTCAACTGCGGGATATGCCGGCGAAAAACGATAGGCTGAGCCTCCGTCGACCACATATTTGCCAAGTCCGAGCGCTGCGATGGCAAATCCTTCTTCGGGTTTCATATGGGCAAAAGGATAATAGTTATACGATTGTGCCACCCCGCTGATGTGGGGGTAAAAAACATCATCGTACTGGTGCCCGACCACTTCCTGTACCACAATAGCCATTTTCTCTTCGTCGAGTTTATAGTTTATGGCTTCGATGTAACCACGGGCCTCAGGCGAATATACCGATGCAAAAACCAGTTTTATAGCATCCATCAGTTGTGTAAGCCGCACATTGATATCAGGATGGTTGTTGGGTAGCAGGTAGGTTTCGAAAATACCGGCAAAGGGCTGCGAGAGTGAATCCTCGAACATCCCCGACGAGCGCACGGCAAGCGGTTTACTGATAAGTTTGAGCAACACACGCAACCTGCGGATCAGCGTGTCGGTAAGGGCTCCCGATGTAAAGATACGCTTGATCTCTTCATAATCCTCAATGTTAATAATGCGTTCGTGTATGCGGTTGCGTTCAATAAAGTATTCAAATTCGTCGGTACCGATTACTGAGGTGCGGGGTGAATGGATATTAATATCGGGCACATGTTTACTGAAATCGTAGTTATAAATCAGGGTGTTGATAAAAGCAAGTCCCCTGCCCTTGCCGCCCAGGGATCCGGGAACCAGCGTAACAACATTGTGTTCGTCGAGCAGGGCCGATTCCTCGAAAGGAATTACCTTTCCTTTATCCTGTTCGTTTCTGAACTGCCGGATTACATCAATAAGGTATGCCCTCAATTCGCCGGGGCTGCTGAAATCGCTGACCTTGGCAGGATTTATGATTTTGGCAACCTGTATTTCGCCGCGAGCCATCAGCCACAGCGAGAAATGATCTTTCCGGGCATGGTACATCAGCGACTCGTCGGGGATGGTGCGAAGGTGGTTTTCGAATTCGCGCAACGATTTGGCAACGGCAATCTGTTCCCCTTGCTGGTCGCGGTAAATAAAATTACCAAAACCCAGGTAATGGGTAATAAAACTTTTGAAATCCTGCGACAGGCTTTCAGAATTTTTATTGATGAAGGTCGATCTCAACTCGTATGCACGATCTGCATTTTCGGGCTGTGATGATTGTATGATAACCGGCAGATCGGCATTAAACTCGCGGATATGGCTTACCAGTGCAAAACCGGCTTCACCATCTTCCTTCCCATTGCGGTTAAATTTTACATCAGTGACCAGGCAAAGCATGAAATCATCGTAATCATGAATAATTTCCATAGCTTCCTCGTAATTGGCAGCCAGCAGTATTTTGGGGCGGGCCCGCAACCGCAACACTTTATAGAGCTCATCGGTACTAACATCGTCAATAATCCTGCGCGTCTGATCCATCACAATTCCATACAGCAAAGGCAGGTAACGCGAATAGTACTGGGGGCTGTCCTCCACCAGCAGCAACACACGTACAAGCCCCACACGGGTGTCGTTATCAACGTTTATTTTATCTTCCAGCAATTTGATCATGGCAAAAAACACCTTGCTTTCACCATTCCACACAAAAACCCGGTCGATATTACGGTAGCGCTCACTCACTCCGGTAAAATAAGCAACATCGGAATTGTTATTCAGCAGGGCGAAAACCGGGATATAGGGAAACTCTTTCCTGATTTCGGCCGAAATGCTCACCGGCAGGGTTTTATCGACACCAACCATAATAATTACCAGGTCGTAATGCTTTGCATTAAGCTGGATAAATGCCTCCTCAACCGACGACACACCGGTGATGCGGGGAACCGAAGTAAGGCTGAGCTGGTGATATTCACCCAGCACGTATTCCGAAAAACGCCCTTCCTTCTCAATGGTATATGCATCGTAGAGATTGGCTACCAGCAGGATTTCCTTTACTTTAAAAGGCTGCAGGTCGTGATAAACGTCGCGGTCGAAGTTGTTTTTGTTCAGAAATCGCTGCAGCAGTTGCTTGCCACTAACGGGTATTTCACATTGCTGCGATTCGTCGCCCCTGTTTTTACTGAACGAACGTGATTTCTTCAGTAACTCCCTGGCAGCTATACTGTTGAGGTATCCGGTTATAGCCGTAGCCAGGTTCGCAATCAGGTGGCGTTCTTCCTTCAGGAAAGGGCCTTCATCGAGGTATACAAATTCGCGGGTATAATAAATGTCGATAAAACCGGTACTGCTATCAATAGACTCGAACGACTGCCGCTGCTGCCAACGGGTTTCGGCAAACCCCTGCGACTGGTATTCCTTGTCATTGTACACAATACGGCAAACCGTAAACTCCGGATACTGCCATGCACCCGGCAAAAGCTTGGCAAGTTGCTGCAAGGTTTCGTCAACAGGCTTTCCTTCACGCAGTATGTCGTTGGTTTGATTTATTGCCGCAAGCTCCTTGAGTCGCTCAGTGCGTTCAAAAATCAGTCTACGGATTTCCTGGGGGTCATTGATCAGGTCATTTTCGTCGGTCATTGCAGCAGTGTTTAAGCATAAAATCCATATACAAATATGATTAAAAAACTGATGCCAACCTGCAGTGCCGGGTGCAAAATATATGCCTGCAAGCAGTGCGGGTACACCAACACTCCGCCGGCAGCCGCAATTATTGTGGTAACACCGGATCAGACTTCACTAAGTAATTAATTTTAGGTGATTTACCTAATTTTATAAGTAAAATACTCAATTAATCTATATTTATTACATATCATTGTTTATCAACCACTTATATATCTCAAAAAAGTACCCCAAAAACTTGCTATTCATACTTTAAGTGTTAATATTGCCCCATATAAAATATTCTCCTCAACAACTAAACATCTTATCATTATGTCAAACAGCATTATTGAACAAAAGGTTGAACAGTTCATGGCAAAGGTTATTGCCAAAAATCCGGGTGAAGTTGAATTTCACCAGGCTGTGAAAGAAGTTGTGCAGTCGCTTATGCCTTTCGTAGAGGAAAACCCGAAGTACAAGGGAATTCTCGAGCGCATGGTTGAGCCTGAGCGTGTAATTATTTTCCGGGTTCCCTGGCTCAACGACAAGGGGGAATTCCAGGTTAACAGGGGATTCCGTATTGAAATGAACAGTGCCATTGGCCCGTACAAAGGCGGCTTGCGGTTCCACCCCACCGTTAATCTTGGAATCCTTAAATTCCTGGCATTCGAACAAGTATTAAAAAACAGCCTCACCACACTGCCTATGGGTGGTGGCAAGGGCGGGTCCGATTTCGACCCCAAAGGCAAGAGTGACAACGAAGTGATGAAATTTACCCAGTCGTTTATGACCGAGTTACAACGCCATATCGGACCTGATACCGATGTACCTGCCGGTGATATCGGTGTTGGCGGCCGCGAAATTGGTTTCCTTTTCGGGCAATACAAACGTATCCGTAACGAATTTACCGGCGTACTCACCGGGAAAGGCCTCGAATGGGGCGGCAGCCTGATACGTCCTGAAGCTACGGGGTACGGCTGTACTTATTTTGCCGAAGAGATGATGAAAACACGCGGGCAGAGTTTTGCCGGTAAAACAGTGGTAATATCCGGATCGGGCAACGTGGCACAGTACGCCTGCGAAAAAGTGACCCAACTTGGGGGCAAGGTAGTTACCCTGAGCGATTCGAACGGATATGTACACGACCCGAATGGCATTGATGCTGCCAAGCTTGCCTATGTAATGGAACTTAAAAATATAAAACGCGGACGAATAAGCGAGTACGCGAAAAAATTCAACTGCGAATATGTTGAAGGCAAAACTCCCTGGGGCGTGAAATGTGATGTAGCTTTACCCTGCGCCACCCAGAACGAATTAAATGAGAACGATGCCAAGACATTGCTGGCCAACGGATGTTTTGTTGTTTCGGAAGGTGCCAATATGCCATCGACCAACGAAGCTGCCGATTTATTTGTAGCTGCAAAAATTCTGTACGGACCTGGCAAAGCAGCAAACGCAGGCGGCGTAGCCACTTCGGGGCTCGAAATGTCGCAAAACAGCATGCGCCTCAGCTGGACCCGCGAACGTGTCGACCAGGAACTTCATACCATTATGATCAACATCCATCGTACCTGCGAAAAATATGGCAAGGAAGCTGACGGAACCATTAACTATGTGAAAGGCGCCAATACAGGTGGATTTGTAAAAGTTGCCGAAGCCATGCTGGCACAGGGACTTGTATAATTTAACACGGCCGGTAAGCCAGAAAGGATAATTGCAGCTGCTAAAGTTAGGTTTGCAGCCTACTTACAGCCTCTCAATTGCCGGCTATGAAACAGCAAACAAAAGGCTTCAAAAAACTGAAGCCTTTTGTTTTTTTTTAAAAAATCATTTTTTAAGCGGTGAAAACACCCGGTTTTGTATATTTGTTTTCTGCACCCGAACCTATGAACCTTTTTTCTCATCCACCTTCTCTAACCTCCTCCCGCAGGCTGTTTACTGTGTTATTGCTCGCATTTTTAATCCACAACGCAGAGGAAGCCTATACCATTTGCTACTTTCCAACGGTAAATCCATTAATCAATATTCAAATCTTAAACTGCGAACAGTTTTTGGTTGCAGTATCAGTAATTTCAACAGTTGTGATTGTACTTTACATGATAGCAGCCCGGTCAATGGTAACACCCAATAGATATTTATTTATTTCCACCGGGTTGGCGGCAGCCTTATTATTGAACGCCATCGTCCCTCACCTGTTGGTGGCTTTGCTCACCTGGCAGTTTACCCCGGGAATATTTTCGACCGTTTTATTGATTATTCCGCTCAGCATATTAATGCTTTCGCGCAACAGGGAGCATTACAAAAGCAGGCGAGAACAGATCAGGCATGCCATTCTTTTTACAATCCCGGCGTACCTGTTTTTTGTGCTGGTTACACGATTAAGCATGCTTTATTTCTGAACTTTTTTCGACCAACAAAAAAATAAAATATTTATCCATTTTTAACAACCTGTAAAACAGCATTTTAAAATATTTTTTCGACTATTCGACTTTTTTAGTCGATTTTTCTTGCATAATCCGTATTGACGTATTAATTTTGCAGCCTCAAACGAAGTTCAGCAGCTTCAAAATTAAGTTGGATCATGCTTGATAAAGATGAAGTAAAAGATGCGATTGTTAATGTAGCCCGCCACATTTTCTCTAGGTTCGGGTTCCGCAAAACTACGATGGATGAAATTGCCATAGCAAGCCGCAAGGGCAAAAGCTCCATATACTACTACTTTGCGAGCAAGGAGGAAATCTTTAAAGCAGTAGTCGAAAAAGAAGCCTCAATCATGAAAGAAGAACTGTTGAAAGCACACAGCGAAGCCGAAAGTCCGGCTCAAAAGCTCAAAATGCATGTGCTTGTCCGGATGAGGACCATGGAAAAACTTGCCAATTTTTACAGTGCCATAAAAGATGATTATCTGTCGCACCTCGATTTTATTGACAAAGTAAGAAAAAAATATGACGAGGAAGAGATACAGATGATGGAAAACATATTGATAGAAGGGGTTGAAAAGGGGACGTTCGAAATTGAAGATACAGCGCTGGCTGCCACTGCAATAGTTACTGTTTTGAAGGGGATGGAAATCCCTTTGTTCTGGGGAGTAGAGGAGCAGGATGTTGAGCGCAGGCTCGATCACCTGATCCATATTTTATTTCACGGGGTAATGAAACGTTAAATTTTTTTGCCTATTTTTCGACCATTCTACTCTATTAGTCGAATTAATTAATGGTCGAAATTTAAAAACAAAGAAAAAGGTCAAAGAAAATATAAATACCGGGTATGCCAGGACTAAAAAAAGTAAGACGCTGCCCATAATTTAGAAGCAAAAAACCGGTCTGCAATTTTAACGAAAGCCAACACTGGTCATGCTGATTGAAAACTGAAAATAATTACCATGAAGATGAAAACGAAAATTCTAACACTGATCCTGATCTTCGCAATGGGCATAATATGCAGCGAAGGAAATGCACAATCACTACAGGTGTCACCGGAGTTAAAGGAACTTATCAACCTTTCCATAAACAAGGATCGTAAAGTAGCTGAGAAAGATATAGAAAAGCAGATATCAACTGTTCAGCAAAAAGCAGTACGTTCAGCCTATGTCCCTAAAGTTGAAATTGGCGGCAAATACCTGTTTGCCTATTCATCAGTAAACTCTGATATAGGCGATATCGAAGGATTTGAAGGCATAAGCAAACTGCAGGAATTTATGCAAAACCCGGCCTTTCCGGTTATGTTCCCAAGCCTGGCAGGGTTGGCCGGCGAAATAACCAAGCTCGAACAACTCATGGCCAAACAGGGAATGACTCTTCCTTCCATTACAAATGAACTGGATGGCGACATGTACGGCAATTACTTCGGCATTGATGCCACAGCCAAAATGTTACTTTACAGTGGCGGCCAGGTTCCCAATATGGCCAAGGCTATCAATGAAAAGATAAAAGCCCAGGAAGCCATGACCGATAAATGCAAGTCGGATGTAATAAGCGAAGTAATTACCTGTTACGATCAGATGGCACTGTTAAATCAATCGAAACAGGTACTCGACGAATCGGCTAACCGCCTTGCCGCAGAGAAAAAATACGCTACCCTGGCTTTAAAAAACGGGCTGGCTACGTCATTCGATACCCTGCGTATAGCTGTAGCAAATGCAAACCTGGACGCAAAAATTGCCGATTACGAAAGCAAGAAAACCCTGTTACATCAAAAACTTGCACAGCTTACAGGCAAACCGGCCGAAAGCTTTTCGAATACAGCTCCTGCTCTAGACTTACTGCTCTACGCTGATACTACTACCAGCATCAACAACAGGGCCGAACTTCGCGCACTTTCGGCTGGTGTTGAGGCACAGAAATTTATGCTCAAATCGGAGAAATCGCATTACCTGCCCAAGGTTCAGGCGCTGGCATCCATCCGTTACGACAATATTTTTAAAGCCGATGCCGATATGAATGCCCCGATTCCGATGGACATGAAAGTGAATTACCTGGGGTTGGGACCAACGTATATGGTTGGGGTCGGCTTTAAATGGGAAATCCTGAATCCGACAGGGGGATCCTCGAAAGTAAAACAAGCCACCCTTGAAGTAAAAAAAGCCGAAAACGCCCGCGATGAAGCCAAAGAATTACTGGAGCTGAACCAAACCAAAGCCATGACCAGTTACCAGTCGGCTATTTCGCAGGTTGCCTATAAGGACAAACAACGCCAGGCCGCTAAAATGGCCCTCGACCTGGCCCGGAAATCATACAATGAAGGTATGATTAACATTACCGAGCGACTGGCCACCGAAACAGAAATGCAAAACGCGGAACTCGAATATCTTCAGGCTGTATTTGCTCAGAGGCAGTCGGCACTGGAATGCTATAAAGCCACCGGAAGCCTCAACGAATCAAACATCCGGTAATCAACAATTCAATCCATTAAAAAAACAGTTCACAATAAAAAATTATATCAAAATGAAAACACAGAACAAAAGACATTCAGGAATGCTGTTCGCTTTTTTAACCCTTCTTTTAGTAATTGCAGTAGTAAGTTTCATTGGCTGGATCGTTTTAAAACCGGAACCCATTATGTTACAGGGGCAGGCCGAAGCTACCGAAGTGCGTGTATCAGGCAAAATACCCGGCCGTATTGATAAATTTATGGCTACCGAAGGCATGACAGTTAAAAAAGGCGACACCCTGGTTTTGCTCAACAGCCCCGAACTGAATGCAAAACTTTTGCAGGCTACTTCGGCCGAGGACGCAGCCAGCGCACAGAATCAGAAAGCCATTAAAGGTGCCCGTGCCGAGCAAATTGCAGGTGCTTACGAAATGTGGCAGAAAGCAGAAGTTGGTGTAAAACTGGCCGAAAAAACATACAACCGCGTTCAGAACATGTACAGCGAGGGTGTGGTTCCGGCACAAAAACGCGACGAAGCCGAAGCCAATTACCAGGCATCCGTTGCAACCGCCAAAGCTGCAAAATCGCAGTACGATATGGCTATGAACGGTGCCGAAAATGAAGATAAACTGGCTGCCCTGGCCATGGTAAACCGTGCCAAAGGTGCCGTTTCGGAAGTTCAGTCGTACTTGTCAGAAACCATGCTCCTCTCACCTATCGACGGCGAAGTTTCGGATATATTCCCCAAACAGGGCGAACTGGTTGGTTCGGGTGCCCCGATTATGAATATTGTTGACCTCACTGATGTTTGGGTAGTGTTCAACATTCGTGAGGACTTGCTTTCCAATATTAAAATGGGAACCGTACTTGAGGCAAGCATACCAGCCCTGGGCAACAAAACCGTGAAGCTGAAAGTCGATTATATAAAAGCAATGGCCAGCTATGCTACTTTTAAAGCCACCAAAAACAACGGAGGGTTCGATGTAAAATCGTTCGAAGTACATGCCCGCCCGGTGGTTGTTGTCGAAGGCCTGCGNNTGAAATGGAACCAGTCAGTTAATTGACCACCATTCACTAAGCACTCAGCACCAAGCACTCAGCACAGAGCACCAAGCACAGAGCACTAAGCACCAATAAAATGAAATCAACCATAAAAAGTATCAGGGAAGTAGCTATTCGCGAAGTAAACCGAATGACCTCGCGGGGATTATATATTCTTGTAGTGCTGGTACTTCCCATCGTATCCATTTTGTTTTTCGCCTCACTTTTTAAAGAAGGCGTACCCACCAAAATGCCGATTGCCATTGTCGATCTGGACCAAACGGCTATATCGCGACAGGCAGCCCGTAACATCAATGTTACCCCCCTCAGCATGGTAACCGAGTACCTGCAATCGGAAAGTGAAGCCATGTCGGAATTGCGCTCGGGCAATATTTACGGATTCGTGGTAATTCCCAAAAACCTGCAGGCCGATATCCTGGCATCGCGGCAGCCTGTTGTAAGTTACTACTACCAGAATGGTTTCCTTATTGCAGGCGGACTGATGCAAAACGATCTTACCCTGATTCTCCACACCTTATCAGGGGGAATAAA
>DGQJ01000151.1 GCA_002389705.1 Bacteroidales bacterium UBA4417 | reverse complement strand
AGGCTTGTTTTACCTCCTGCTTACCGGTGAAATTCCAAACGAAGAGGAATTACAGGATGTGATCGATGAGTTTAACAAACGGCGTATTCTGCCGCGTTATGTATACGAGGTTATTGATGGCATGCCTTGCTGCAGTCACCCTATGGCTATATTTTCGGCAGTAATTACAACTTTGCAGCGCGAATCGCTTTTTGCCAAAAAATATGCTACCGGTAAACTGCATAAGCTTGATTACTGGGATTCGACCTATGAAGATGCCCTTAACCTGTTGGCAAAGATGCCTGAGATAGCAACATACATCTACGCCAAATTATACCGCGATGGCAAACGTATCCAGTCTAATCCATACCTTGATTTTGGTGCCAATTTTGCCCATATGATGGGCATCGGGAAACCTTACGACGATGTTAGCCGTATGCATTTCATCATCCATGCCGATCACGAAGGCGGTAATGTAAGTGCACACACAGGTCACCTGGTATCCAGTTCATTATCGGATATTTACCTGAGTATTGCTGCCATGGTTAACGGTTTGGCAGGTCCTTTGCACGGCCTGGCCAACCAGGAAGTTCTGCGCTGGCTGCAGGGTGTAATGGAAAAAATGGAAGACAGGGTTCCTACCGAAGAAGAAATGAAAAAATTTGTCTGGGATACGCTTAAGTCGGGGCAGGTAATTCCGGGTTACGGCCACGCAGTGCTGCGTAAAACTGATCCGCGTTATACCTTACAGCGCAATTTTTCTCTGACACATCTCAAGGATGATCTTATGTTCAAATATACGGATATGCTTTACAAGGTTGTTCCGGATATTTTGCGTGAGCAAGGTAAGGCCAAAAATCCATGGCCTAACGTTGATGCACAGTCGGGCGTTATTCAATGGCATTATGGCGTTAAGGAATACGATTATTATACCGTGTTGTTTGGTATTGGNNACCGCCATGCTCGAAGATTTTGCTGCCGGCAAGGAAGTTATTATCGAAGATTAAAATACAAGTCTATAAAACAAAAAAGCCATTCGTAAAGGATGGCTTTTTTGCTTTTGTTAGTTATGTTCAGTCGCTGATGTCAAAATTGTTGGCCACAAACAGCTGCAAATCCGGGAAAAATTGCCTGAATTCATTTTCAAATTCCGGGTAGCCGGCTTTCAGGTTGGCAACAGCCATTTCCATGTTCGATTCGAAAGTCGTGCGCCGCGACATCCCGTTAAACGCTTGTTGCATTCCGTCGAAACTTGCATACGATAAAAGCCAGTTTTGTTTTTCCATATAATAAAGTAACCTTGCCGATCGCTCAGGGAGAACCGGTTTAAAAGTATTCAGGATATCGTAACGCAGGTGCGTAAATGTTTCGAGGCTTGTATCCGAAAATTCCTCCCAGTAGGCCGAAAGGTAATGGTCGTAGTACATATCAACAATTACCCCTGCATACTTCCTGAAATCGGCCCGAAGCCGTTCAATGCTTTGTTTTACTACCGGGTGTTGATCAGTAAAGGTATCAATTGCCCTGTGCATCGAAATTCCATCGCGTGTTCTGGGTGAGAATTTCAACACATCGCTGCCTTTCACATGATCGGCAATAAAATTGCCAAGTATCATTTCGGGATCGGTGCCTGCTAAAAAAAGATGGGCCAGGTAGTTCAAAGTCTGATTTTATGTGGTGCAAATATATCAAACAGCCGGAATATAAAGGTGTTCAATACCGCCGATATATGAACAGTCCATGCTTTTTAAAATTTCAGTGAATTACTGAAATTATTTTTTGAAGTACTTGTAATTCAGTGCCAATTCATGTACGTTTGTGCCTTCAAATTTGTTGTAAAGAAATTCATTATATGGACCAGAAATTAATGTTACTTGGCGATGAAGCCATTGCACAGGCTGCAATAGATGCTGGAATGTCAGGCATATACGCCTACCCGGGAACCCCCTCGACCGAAATTACAGAATACGTAATGCAATCGAAGGAAGCCAGGTCAGGACAGATCAGGGCTGGTTGGTCGACCAACGAGAAAACGGCTATGGAGTCAGCATTAGGCATGTCGTATACCGGCAAACGCGCCATGGTGTGTATGAAACATGTTGGGCTCAACGTGGCTGCCGATCCATTTATCAATTCGGCTATTACAGGCGCCAACGGTGGACTTATCATAGTATCAGCTGATGATCCTTCGATGCATTCGTCGCAAAATGAACAGGACTCACGCGTGCTGGGGAAATTTGCCCTTATGCCGGTGCTTGAGCCTACCAACCAGCAAAATGCTTACGATATGGTTCATTATGGATTTGAGATGTCGGAAAAACTGGGTGTGCCTGTATTAATGCGCATTACTACCCGGCTGGCTCACTCGAGGGCAGGCGTAATTCGTAAGGAATCGCGTAAGCAAAATGAAATTAATCTGCCAAAAGATTCGGGCCAGTTTATACTGCTCCCTGCTATCGCACGCAGGCAATACAAGGAATTGCTGAAAAAACAGGAGATATTCGAATCATGGTCTCTTACTTCCGGTTTCAATGTTTTCACTGATGGCGACAACAAAAGCCTGGGCGTTATCACCACAGGTATTGCGCACAATTACCTGTTCGAGAATTATCCTGACAGGCATATTCCGTACCCTGTGCTTAAGGTGGCCCAATATCCGGTGCCAAAAGCCCTGGTCGAAAAAATTTACAATAGCTGCGATGCCATTTTAGTGCTCGAAGAAGGGTACCCGATTCTGGAAGAATCACTCAGGGGCTTCCTGAATCTGGGCAAAACTATCCATGGCCGTTTAGATGGCACTGTTCCCCGTGAAGGCGAGTTAAATCCGAATATTGTTGCTGTTGCGCTTGGGATGGAAGATACACACGGAAAAGACATCCCATCGATTGTTGCTTCGCGTCCTCCTTCGCTCTGTAAAGGCTGTCCGCATATCTACTCGTATAATGCACTTACCGAAGCCCTCAGTAAATGGAGTAAAGGCAGGGTGTTCTCCGACATCGGCTGCTATACATTGGGGGCCCTCGATCCATTCGATGCCATAAATACCTGTGTCGACATGGGAGCATCCATAACCATGGCAAAGGGCGCTGCTGATGCGGGACTGCTTCCTGCCGTTGCAGTTATTGGTGACAGTACTTTTGCGCACAGCGGAATTACCGGGCTTATTGATTGTGTTAAAGAAAAGAGCCAGGTTACCATCATGATCCTGGATAACGAAACTACGGCCATGACCGGCGGACAGGATTCATCGGCATTCGGTCGCATAGAGGATATCTGCACCGGTGTTGGGGTAAGTAAAGATCATATTTTTGTGCTGAATCCATCGCCCAAATACCACCAGGAAAACCTGGCCATTCTGAAACAGGAACTCGATTACCAGGGTGTTTCTGTTATCATTCCCCGGCGGGAGTGCATACAAACGGCGCTTAAGCATATCAAGGAAAATAAGAAAGCGGAATCAGTTCCAAGCGAGAACTAGTTCATGGCGATTACATCAGCATTTAAATACTCTTCATTACCCAAAACTAAAATTCTATGAAACGCGATATCATTCTTGCAGGCGTCGGAGGACAAGGCATACTTTCAATAGCCACAACCATTGGTGCTGCTGCACTCAATACCGGGTTGCACCTGAAACAGGCCGAGGTGCATGGCATGAGCCAGCGGGGAGGGGATGTATCCTCGAACCTCAGGATTGCAGATCACGAAATAGCTTCTGATCTTATACCATATGGCAAGGCTGATCTGATTATTTCGGTTGAACCGATGGAATCACTCCGCTACCTGCCTTTGCTCTCACCCGGGGGCTGGCTGATAACTAATACCAAGCCTTTCATCAATATTACCGATTACCCAAAAATGGAGGATCTGATGGCTGAAATAGAAAATTTCGGGAATCATATCGCTTTGGATGCTGACCAGGTTGCCAAAGACCTGGGCTCTGCCCGTTCGGCCAATATGGTTATTCTCGGGGCTGCTTCCCCATTCCTGGGCATTGATTTCTCCGAACTGCAGGATGCCGTAAGGCGTATATTCGGCAGGAAAGGCGATGAAATTGTTAAACTTAACCTCGATGCGTTACAGGCTGGTCGCGATTATGCCCTGGCACATAAAAACTAAAACCTGCAATTAACCACTCTTCATGCGCCGGTGTAAAAGATCAGGGGATCATTTGCACCGGTGTTTTTTTGTAAAAATGCCCTTTACCGGGATTTTTTTTTACCTACTTTTACAAAAAAAAATCGTTTACTTCTTCATGCTTCTGAATAAAAAGAAAATCCGACTGTTCATCTCAATTGCAGTACTCCTTGTCCTATCATTGGCTGGCCTGGTAATTTTTAAAGATTTTATTTTCGAGCCCATCGTTCACCCGGTGGCCAAAATTGCGCAAACCGTTGAATATGGTATTGTTACCGACTCCTTCAAAATTGATCGCGACGAAGTAAAACCCGGCGAAAACCTGGGTGGCATCTTTTTGAAACTCGGAGTTGATCAGCAAATAATTGATAAACTTGGGACTTATACCAACGGGGTGTTCGATATCCGTAAACTAAGAAGTGGCAACACTTATACAGCCATGATGAGCAATGATGGGAAAAATAAACTTGCATATTTTGTGTATTCGATAAACGATACCAGTTATGTGATTTTCGATTTCCGCGATTCGCTNNATGCAGGAGAAGGGCTTAGATCCGAATATGGCTGTTGCGCTGGCTAATATCTACCAATGGTCAATTGATTTTTATGCTATCCAGAAAGGTGATTCTTTTAAAGCCATTTATGAGGAGTTGTCGGTGGATGGTAAACCCATCAGCATAGGCGAAATTCACTCGGCTGTTTTTATGCATTCGGGGAAACCCTTTTATGCTTACCGTTTCGAACAAGGTAATGTCACCGATTATTTTGATGAAAAAGGGGAGAACCTTCGCAAGGAGTTTCTAAAAGCTCCTTTGAAATTTTCGCGTATCACCTCGAGGTTTTCCAATAGCCGTATGCACCCCATATTGCGCATACGGCGGCCACATCACGGTGTTGATTACGCTGCACCTAAGGGCACGCCTGTTCATACAATCGGTAACGGAACTGTATTAAAAGCTTCGTATGCAGGAGGTGCTGGCAGGCTGGTAAGCATCCGGCACAGGAACGGCTATACAACATCGTATATGCATCTTTCAGGGTTTGGACCCGGTATTCATACAGGTGCCAGTGTAAGCCAGGGTCAGGTTATTGGCTATGTGGGTAGTTCTGGTCTTTCCACCGGTTCGCACCTCGATTTCAGGGTGTATAAAAACAATGTGGCGATCGATCCCCTTAAAGTTGAATCGCCACCGGCATTACCAGTCGACAAAAAATACAGGCCTGCATTCGATTCCATCCGCATGCAATACGATAAAAACCTTCAACTGGTTAAATAAGGAACTCCTGATCCGGGAAATTGAAAGTTTGGATATTGTTTCCATCTTTTACATAAGGTTCTGATTCCGGATTTTGCAGAGGTAGTATCCGCAGGTTTGTCCCAAAACTCTTCCTTTCTAAAATCAGGGAAGTTATAGTTTCGTAAAATGTTCCTTTATAAATAGCGGCAAAAAGCGGCTCATATTAATTAATACCTTTGCATGGGTATATTTGAATGGAACTATGAATGATAAAATATGGAGTAAGGATTTTATATTCCTTATTACGTCCAATTTCCTGATGTTTATCACGTATTATGCTATACTCTCAGCACTTCCCATTTATCTGGTAACAAGCCTTCATGCTTCAAAATTCCAGGTCGGTATGGTGGTGGGTGTTTATACCATTGCTTCGGTATTGGTTCGCCCATTTTCAGGTTTTGCCCTCGATAGGTTTGGGCGGCGCACCATATTCCTGCTTTCCCTGGTACTCTATTCGTTTCTTTTTGCGGGTTACCTGGTTGCGCTGGGTATTACATCCATTATTGTGCTAAGGTTTGTACAGGGCCTGAGCTGGGGCTTTTCAACAGTGTCGGGATCGACTATTGCAGCAGATATTGTACCTGTAAGCAAACGCGGGGAGGGGATGGGATACTTCTCGCTTTCCACTACACTAGGGATGTCTGTAGGGCCTGTAATCGGCTTATACCTGAGTCATAACCTGGGTTATACAACTATGTTTGTTTCAGGCATACTGATCAGCTTCGCGAGCCTTGGTTTCGCGTATGCTGTTCACCTGCGGAAACGTTTTGTGGTGGGTAAAAAGATCGTGCTGAAGCGGAATAATATGTTCGAAAAAAGTTCGCTGCTACCCTCGGCTAACGTTTTTATAACCATGATCGCCTATGGTGCCTTACTTTCGTTTATTGCGTTGTACGGCCGCGAAATTGGCATCCGGAATTCGGGGATGTACTTCCTGATTTTTTCGTTTGGAATTGCTGCTGCCCGGATAACTGCCGGCAAGGTTTTCGACCGGCATGGACCCAGAAAACTGCTCACCTATTGTATTTCACTTTTAGTACTTGGATTCCTTTTGCTGGCCATGGCCAAAAATGGTGTTTTATTTTATGTTTCGGCCATTTTGATTGGATTTGGAAATGGAGTGATCTTTCCAACTTTTCAAACCATGGTGAATAACCTTGCCGATGCCAGGCATCGTGGGGCTGCCAATGCCACCCTCTATACGGCTGTCGACCTGGGAATGGGTTTCGGTATGTTTATGGCAGGATTGATAGCCCAGCATATCGGCATGCCGGCCATATTCTGGCTCAGCGCAGGAGTATGTTTTACCGGTCTGATATTTTTCAGGGCTTTAGTGTTAAAAAGATATGAGCGCGATGTTATCCTTTGACAATATTTTAGCTATTGTTGTTTATTAACTGCTATTTAGGAAACGTTTCTTTTATATTATGAATTTGATTGGTTTTTGAAGTAAATCTTCAAAATGAACCGCTGTTTGCAGGCGTTATGTAAAATTGTAAAGTTGTGATCTTACCAAATGACCTTATTATGTTTCGAAACTATCTCGGCTTCAGATTAAATGACCTGAACATTTATTCAAATGACCTCGGATTCAGACCAAATGTCCTGCTCATGTATCCAAATGACCTAAGATTCAGACCAAATGACCTGTTCATGTAACCAAATGACCTGGGATTCTTTCCAAATGTCTTGTTCAGGTTCCTGAATGACCGCGTATTCAGACCAAATGAACCCTTTATATGGGTCAATTATTAAATCCTGAACCGAGGTATATGCTTATAAAAAGAAAGGCTGCCAAACAGGCAGCCTCTCTTTTTGAATTGGTTTAACCTGCAAAGGTTATTCCGGGAGTTTTTTGGTATAAGTATGAACACCAGTTTCCTGTACAATACCGTTTTTCCATAAAGTATAGTCACCTTGTATTGTACCTGTTGCCGGATCTACTGTGCCGGATTCAACTATTATCCAACCTGCGTCAGCTGTAAAGCTTGAAACTGTGTAGGTGTTTTTAGTTAAATTCACAGTAAAGGTAGCAGTCCAGCCACTATTCCAGTAGTTCTTGGT
Organism: Bacteroidales bacterium UBA4417; assembly: GCA_002389705.1. GTDB lineage: Bacteria > Bacteroidota > Bacteroidia > Bacteroidales > UBA4417 > UBA4417. The sequence continues at coordinate 11,220 of DGQJ01000151.1, read as the reverse complement.
TACAATGGTATTTGGCAAACCTTTTGAAAACGAAATGTCATACGAGTAATCTTCTGCTGGTTCGTCGCAAATATAATCACCAACATAAGGCGCTACATCAGGTCCGGTTGTAAAAGTACGTACCAGGCTGGTGGTGCTGGCACCATGAGGATCAACAGCGGTAACTTTCCAGTAATATTTGGTATTTCCAAGTAAAATGGTAGGAACATAGCTGGTTGTTGTAAGTCCGGTAGCTGCGAGTCCCATTGTGGTTTCAGATGTTCCGATATATACATCATACTTGAGTGATCCATTATCTTCAGCATCGTTAGCGGTCCATTTTAAGGTTCCAACTACGCTAAAGTTAGTTGCGCCATCAGCAGGAGCTGTTAAAACTGGAACATCAGGTGCCGAATTCACGAAGAAATACCATGGATCGCGGGCAGGACCAGTTATGTTGTTTGATACTATACCATTGGCATCCTTGGTTTCAACATACCAGGAAACTTCTCCCCCATGAGGGATTGTAATTGCCAGCGTGTTTCCGGTTACACCGGCTTTGTATAGTTCGTCGTTCACATACACATCCCAATTGGTGGTGGTAGTACCTTCCCATTTTAAGGTATAACTGGTGCCATCCAATGGAACTACAGCTCCGTCAGCCGGTGTAGGGTTGGCTGGAACTGCAGCCTTGTACACAACCGGGGTTGGCGATTCGTCTTTTGTACAACTTTGCATAGTAAACATACCGGCCAGGCCAAGTAAGAGTACTATTATTAAATATTTGTTTTTCATAATTATCGTTTTAGTTTTTAGGTTAAATTATACACTATTTCGCCGGTCTAATGCGTTTGTTATGCTCGTACATAATACGGTCACCTGCTGTACTGTAATAGTAGCAGTTTAAAACAAATGTTTCTGTATCAGGGTTGTAGTAGTTAATTTCAGTTGGATTGGCAGGAGGTGCCGGAGGAGTAGCGGGATCACCTTTCCAGGATGTGAACATACCACCAACAGTTGCACCATTTGCATCTACAGGAGTGGCTTTAACTTTGAAACAGGTAACATCACCAACAATCATAGTTTCAGGCGTAACTTCGATTACTATATCATACGATGAATAGTTACCAAAGCCATTTTTCTGCACAGTTTTACAATCAACAGTGTTGAAGAACTGATCGGCAACTATTGGTTCTGTAGCGTTACCGGGACGAATACGATAGCCTACGGTGTTATATTTTGCCGCATATGGATTATTGATCGGCAACGCCATGATGTATGATTTCATATTGCTTGGGATCATCACAGCCGGATCGCTAACAGATTTGATGGTGATTGCTGTCATATAATTATCACAGGGATCCAACACATCAGCACCCCATACTCTTCCTTTTATAATTGCTGTTCTTGTTCCTGCAGCAATGGTAACAGTTGATGTCAACACTTGAATAGAAGAGTCAGGGTAAACCTTATATTCTTTACCAGTTCGTGCATTGTAAGCAAGTACGGCGGAGGAATCAAGGGCAACTGTAACAGTTACATCTTTAGTAGGAAGCTGATCAGTTGCCAGGTTTAACATATACTCAAAGCTAACTGTGTCAGTTGTGGGCTCCAAACTGAGTGACTGAAGAGTCGGTTTGAGCACGGTAATATACATTTTTCCTGCAACTTCATCTGGCCAGTAATCGGCAGTGTCTTTCAGGCAGGAATTTAGCAAGAATAATCCTGTCACAAGCGTGAAGATTACAATTATTCTGGTTTTCATATTTTTCATGTTTAAGTGTGTTTAAATTAAGTTATCGTTTCTGCCAGAAAATCTTAGAAGTAAACGCATCAATTGTTCCAACTGCCAATACATTTTCGTTGTTCACGTTAAGCTCATCCTGGGGATAAAGCAAACGTACAGGAGGATAATCTTTAGCTCTTGCCGGATCAAGACTGAAAACAATGTCTTCGGGGAAACCTGATCTTCTGTAGTCGGTCCAGATTTCAACAGGAGCAATGGCGTTGAGGGCGATATATTTCTGAGTAAGAATCAACTCAATTTTATCAGGAGCAGCATCGTAATTAGCTTTAGCACTGAACTGACTTACATAAGCAGCGGCAGCAGCAGCAGAGATTCCCATATAAGCGCATGAACGGGTAACAGCACGTTCGTACAGTGTTTTTGCATCACCGCCGACTGCCCAGCCTCTTTGTGCAGCTTCTGCCTGCAGGAATAAGCTTTCGAAATCGGTGAGAATAGGAGCTGGTTTGGTAGGTGTACCAATCATAGTACCTGCATCATCCTTAATATAACCCAACTGTGAAGTTTGATTTTGCGGTAAAAGTTCATCCTGGCCTAAACCAAACTGGTTACCTGCATAGTTACTTCCTGAATAAGGTTTGAAGAATTTACCCAAACGAGGATCGGATGTAGCTTTTAACAAATCAACCACATATTTACCGGCGAAGTAATAGGTAATACCGTCGCTCTGTGTAGTACCTGCATTGTTATAGAATGTTTCGTAGAAAGGATTCATTTTTCCGGAAGAAACAACATAAGGAGGATTGTTAAGCGCGCTTTCGCCGGCTCCGAGGTATCCGATAGATGCAGTGGTAGCAAGTTTGCTGCTGATGTAATCAGCCCTGTCGGTCATATAAGCCTGGTGAATAAGGATACGCAATTTCAGGGTATTGGCAAATTTTGCCCATTTTACCATATCACCGGCGAAGATAATATCACTAGCTGATGTTGGTACGGATACAAGACCGGTTGCAGAAGTGATATCGTTGATAGCTGCATCCAGTTGAACAACGAGATCTTCATAGATAGCCTGTTGCTTGTCATATTTAGGTTTCAGGTTACCTGCGTCAGTTTTGAAAGCTTCGGTGTAAGGAACATCTCCCCAGCAGTCAACCAGGTTCTGAAAGATATAGACTTTCATAATCTTGGCAATTGCTTTGAAATATACATCTCTGGCTGCCGTTGATTGTTTCTCAATAACATCCAGGTTTTTACCTGCAATGTAGAATTCAATAAACGCGTTTTGGTAGCTTGAATTTATAAGCTTATACTGGGTAAGCACCTGGGGTTGTGAATAACCAGCGCTGATTGACCAAAGGCCATGCCAAAGGTACACAAACTCAAAGCGCCTCGGGTTGTTCATGGTAGCGGCAACTTGATTTAGCGCAGCTGGTAATACCAGTGCGGGATCAACTACGGAAGCTTTATTTGGATTTTTTTCGTTCACGTTGAGGAAATCCCCGCTGCATGAACTCATAAATACCAATAGTCCGGCAATTATTATCAGAATGTTTTTCTTCATCACTTTATAAATTTAAATGTTAGAAAGTAAGGTTAACTCTGAATCCAAATACGCGAGTAGGAGGTGTCTGGTCTTCATTTGTATAACCAACTGCATTACTTGTAGCACCGTTTGTATTGAACTCTGGATCGGTCCATACATTGGTTTTCGGACGCCACATTAAGAGGTTACGACCTACAACACCGAGTGTAGCGGCTTTTAGAACCTTTGTGCTTCCAAATACTTTTTCAACAGGCACATTGTAAGTTAACGAAACTTCTCTCAGTTTCCAGAATGCAGCGCTGGTTACAAGAGCAGCATCAGTGGTGTGGTAGTTTGAGTTAACCCAGAAAGCACGACCTGCATCTGTAACAAGTGCATTGGTGTTTGGTGTAAATTTACCAGGTTCAGTTTCGATAACTGAATTTGGAATTACAAATGGCTGACGGCCATTCAAAGCTGAGTGTTCTGAAATACCTGTGAAGTCAAGTGCATTACCAACCCTGTTTACGATATTGTTACCTGAACGGTATTCAGCTACTATACCAAGAGTTAAACCTTTCCAAGTAAAGTTGTTTACGATACCCAGGATATGATTTGGGTTACCATGGCCTTTCTGAACAAGTGCAGGAGCAGTTTTTGGTAATCCGGTTACCGGATCAACTACGATACGTCCTTCAGGATCCCTGATTACATCAGTAACTTTAATAGCTGGGAATTGCTCTCCTACAATTGCATAGGACGCACTGTTTGTAATACCATAAGTTGTTCCGTCGTTGATTGGTAATTCATTTAAGCCCGGGTAAATTGAAAGAACTTCACTTGTTGAATAAGCATAGTTAATTGTAAGATCCCAGTTAACCTGACCCAGGTTGAGCAGAGGAGTTAATTTAAGGTCAGTTTCAATACCCCTGGTTTCAAGTTCTCCGGCATTGATATAAGCTGAACGGTATCCGGTAGCTGAAGAGATGGATGCAGGAATAGTCTGGTCAATGGTATTTGATTTATAAGCAGTAACTTCGAGGTGATACCTGTCTTTTACGAAACTCATTTCGATACCGCCTTCAAGTTCCTTTGTAATTTCAGGACGTAAATTTGGGTTGCTTAAGGTTGTGTTGAGCCTGAAACCTGCTGTGTTTCCATAAGGGAAGCCAGGTGCTGCATCGTACCTTGGAACAGTTGCATACCAGTTTGTCAAAGAAATCTGACCGGTTTTTGATAAACCAGCCCTTACTTTCAGGAATGAAAGAACCGGACCATCTTTTAATGCAGGGAACATATCGGTAAGTACTGCACTAATGTCAGCTCCCGGGTAGAAGAATGAACGGTTATCTTTAACTAAGCGTGAATCCCAGTCGTTACGTGCCGAAGCATGTAAGAAGATATAGTTTTTGTAACCAATGGTAGCATCAGCAAACACACCCAACGAACTTCTTTCGAGGGTTTCCTGGGTTGCGACAGGCTCACCCAAACGGTTTGAAATGTTATATAAGTTAGGAATAACGAGTGCACTTGCAGCACTGTTCATTGCATTGTAACCGGTTTTGAACGCGGAAACGCCTAAAATAAGTTTGGTTGAGAAATCACCAAAATCTTTCGATAATTTGGTTAAAAAGTCGTTTGTCAGGCTAAGCTGATTGCTCATCTGATAACTGGACTGTCCGGAATAAGGACTCTGCTGTCCCATATGGCCCTGGCTCCAAGGATCGCTCTTTGAATAATTTGAATAAACGGCTTCGTCAGTATAATCGTTATAATTCTGAGTGTTGTACACAAGTCCTGTACGGTTCGAGAATTCTAACCATTCAACTGGTTTGTACGACAGGTTTAATGAACCTAAGAAGTCGGTACGATCGTTTTTCTGACGTGAGTGAGCAATCTGCCAGTAAGGGTTCGGGTAGTAAGCGTTGAAATAACCATCGAGCGTAGCAAATGGGTTGCCGTCAATATCTTTATAAGTCGACATCGGAACATGCTGAGGGGTATTGAGTACATTCCAGTAAACACCACGATTCTGGTTCATATCACCTCCCGAAACATCGGTTTTGGTTTTTGTGATACCCATCGAGAAGTCAGCCTGGAAAGTGCCGTATTTTTTCATGGCAGCCATACGAACGCTGGTTCTGCGGTTTTTGTCATCCATTACAGTACCGGTTGAATTAACATCCTGTGCTGAGAGGTAGAAACTACCGTTTTCGTCACCACCGCTGTACGATACGTCGTTCTGCATCGAAACACCGGTCTGGAAGAAATTCAGTTTCTGGTTTTTGATTGGAGCGTAAGGTACCATCTGATACGAACCATCTTCGAGTTTACCACCTAATATAACCATGACTTCAGGGTTGTATTCAGGACCAAACTGCTGGTTTTCGTAAGAGGTATACGGGTCGGTATTGCGATCCGGGCCAATCCAGAAAGTGTAGTTGTTATCTGAGTTACCTGGGGTTTCACCGGAACCTGAGCCAAAACGGTCCTGTAAATTAGGCAGGTAAGAAATTCTTTCGAAAGTAGTTGTGTTACTTACTTTGATGGTTGGTTTCTGTTTTCCACCTTTTTTGGTTGAAACAATCATAACCCCGTTCGAAGCTTCGTTTCCGTAAAGAGCAGCTGCCGAAGCACCTTTCAATACGCTTACGCTTTCAATATCGTTAGGGTTGATTGAGTTCAGGTAGGTTGCGCTAACAGGAACACCGTCTAATACAACCAAAGCCTGGTTCGAGGCAAGGAAGTGGCGGTTACCACGCAGAGTAATCTTGGTTTCAGGGTTAACACCATTGTTAATGGTATTGATCTGAAGACCTGATACTTTTGCAGTCATACCGTTCATAACATTGCTGGCACCTGCACGGGTAAGCTCTTTATCAGCTACCTTGGCTGTGGAAACCCCGATTTCGCGTGATTGCCTGGTGATACCGAATGCGGTAACAACTACTCCTTCAATCTGTTGAGCTGATGTTTCCATGACTACGTCATAGTTGTTTTCAGCTGTCAGAACCACTTCCTTCATTTTCATTCCTACGAATGTAAACTGAAGTGATGTAGCGGTTTTGGGAACAGAAATTGAAAATTTTCCGTCTAGGTCAGTTAAAACACCTGTACTGGTTCCTGTAACAAGAACTGTAACACCGGGAATTCCATTCCCATCGTCGGCGCTGGTAACTTTACCTGTGATTGTTCGTTGTGCAAGTACCTGCATTGCAGTGAGCAGCAGTAATACCAGCAAAAAACTTAGTTTTCTCATAGGTTAATTGATTTGGTTAGTTAGTGTTTAATTGGTTAGTGTTTGATGAATTATTGTTTGGCTTAGTAATGGTATTTTCATAGGCTGTAAAGGTTTTGGTTAGTTGGTTTTGTTGATTAAATATCTATTCGGAAGAGCAAAAATAACCATTTAATAAGTTTTTATTGGGTTTTTACGGATATTTTTTGCCTGTTTTCTCAAAAACGGATCAATTAATTATTTACGAAAATGAGTGTTTTGTGGTTAAATTATTAACACAAAACACACACAATGAGTAGTTTAACTAACAGGCAATGCCAGGTTGCCCCCTTTTTTATGCCGCGGTAAAATTAATAATTTCTTAATACCTATCACATTTTCTATTTTTTTTTATTCTTTTTCCTGCTTTTTAAGGTGGTAGCTTTTTGTGGTAAAAAATATGCCGTAAGCGCTTATCATTATTGTGGTAGTGACCAGTGCCGGAAATGTAAGATGATCAGCGCCTATAACAAATGCCGGCAGAAAGTAAGCCAATGTTTTTACTAGTGCATACAGGTAAAATCCTGCCTTTTTCATTTGCCACATCATGGTAACCGACCATATCCCTACACCTGTTTGAAGCATTGCTCCCAGTAAAAATATTTTTCCGGCAGCGGCATAGTCCAACACTAAGCGGGGAAATAGGTGCAGCGGTATTTCGCCCCTGATTTCCGAAATAAGGAGTAACAAAAGCATTACAAACCAGCTTGCGCCAAACACTATTGATCCGGCACAAAGCCAGCTAAGTATTTTTGGGCGGTTAACCGTTTTGTTGCTATTCATTGTGTTTTGCCAGTTGAGGGTGCAAGTTATTATGCTAATTAACTGGTAATAATACTATTCTATGAAATTTATTTCATAAACTTCAGGAAACCGCTATAACCCCAGATGAAAATAATGGTCATAAAAATGCTGGTACCGGGCATTGGAAATCCCTTTATAAAGGCCATGGGTAAAATTAAAAGCAGCAATTGTGATGCTGTATAAAGATGAAATCCTACTTTTCTTAGCCTCCAGAGTAAAAGTGCTCCTGCAAATGATATTCCATAAAACAGTGCATTAAGTAACAGAAATGTTCTGCCTGTCGAAAGCAGCATAGCTATTAACTCCCGGCTCTCCTCATCGGGTGCCAGTGACAAGTTACTCAGAAAATATTGAGGACTTATACCGATTATTCCATAGGATATAAATCCCAGCCCGCTTCCAATAAAAGTGGTAACACACAGTATTTTGAGGAAAACCAGGTTTGGTGATGGGTTTTCGGTTACAGGTGGTTGCTGTTCGTCCATTTCTGAATGCTGTTTTGTAATGGCTGCTATTTTAAAAATCCTGATTTCAAAATCACAAGAGGTTTATCGTATTAAACAGCAGTGTTTTAGGTAGTATTGCAGTGTGCTTATAAAAGTGATTAATACAATCAATGCAAAAAAGCCTGACATCTCAATTATAATTATGCAAACCTACTGAAAAAATCGCACATTTCAATACAAATCTCAAGTCGGGGTTTTTCACAGGTCGAAAATCATAGCTGCCGGCCAATTAGCCCGGAAGGTGAAAATTGTGATTTTTAATGAATTGCAGGGATTTGTCTATCAGTTCATACATCAGCACATCGTTTTCAACATACGGAACTGACTGCCTGTATTCGCGAATTAGTGATTGCAGGAAGGGTGATGTGTTTTCAATGCCCCTGAATTCGAGCGCCTGGCATGCCGACATAAGCTCGATGGCAAGGATGTATTCAACGTTTTTAACCACACGAAGCGCCTTGGTAGCTGCATTTGCACCCATACTCACATGGTCTTCCTGTTCGTTGGAGGAAGTAATGTTATCAACTGAAGCCGGGGTACAGAGTTGCTTATTCTGGCTAACAACTGATGCTGCTGCATATTGCGGAATCATAAACCCTGAATTCAGGCCCGGGTGAGCCACCAGGAACTCTGGCAATTCACGCTGTCCAGAGATAAGCCGGTATATCCTTCTCTCGGCAATATTCCCTAATTCGGCCAGGGCAATTGACATAAAGTCGAGAACAAATGCCAGCGGCTCGCCATGAAAATTACCTCCTGATAGGATTAAGTCTTCGTCAGCAAAAATTGTAGGGTTATCAGTAACTGAATTAATTTCCCTGAGAATTACATCGGCAGCATTTTTAACTGTATCCTTTACTGCTCCATGTACCTGTGGTATGCACCGGAAGGAGTAGGGGTCCTGAACGGCTTTGCCGGCTTTGCTTATTTGCTTGCTTCCCTGGAGTATAGCCAGGATGTTGCCTGCAGTTTCAATCTGGCCCGGGTGAGGCCTGATTTGTTGCNNAGTAATACCAGCACGCCATGTGCACTCATAAATTGTGTCCCGTTAAGCAAGGCCAGGCCTTCTTTCGATTTCAGGCTGATGGTAGGCAATCCCAGCGAATCCAGCACCCTGTCAGCCGGTTGAAGAGTGCCGTTATACAATACGTTCCCTTTCCCGAGAAGTGGCAGCACGAGGTGCGCCAGCGGGGCCAGGTCGCCGGAAGCCCCAAGCGATCCCAGTTGCCTGACTTCGGGTAATACATTATTATTATACAAATCGAGCAGTCGCTGAACCGTTTCAGTCTGTACTCCTGAGTTACCAAACGATAAGCCATAGGCTTTCAGCATCAGCATCAGGCGTACGATTTCCGGCTCAACGCTGTCGCCGATTCCACATGCATGCGATATCACCAGGTTAACCTGTAACTGCGAAACATCTTCTCTTGAAATAGTCCGGTTGCACAGCGATCCGAACCCTGTGGTAATGCCATAGATGGGCTCCTTTTGCGTCTCGATTTTATGATCCAGGTAATTACGGCATTTTTCGATCCTGGATACTGACTCAGGCGAAAGCATGAGTTGTGTTCCAGGGGTAAGCATATTTTCAATTTGTCCGAATGTGATCGGATCGGGGCTGATATAATAGGTATTGTCTGCCATGTTTTGGGTATGATTATTTTTCACCTGTTCAGGTGATACCAGAAATGAGGAAAAGAATGATGAGCTGCAGAAAGCAGGCTTGGTGGATCAGCACCTACAGGCAGGTTCTGTTTATCTGAATAATGAAATATAAATTCCAGAGCATGGATTGCTGTTTTCAGAATGCGTGGCAAATGTATACAAATATCTGGTAAGCGCAATAAATAATAAAATAACCCTGTCAGGGTTGAGCATCCTGCCAGGTTTAAAGTGTTAAATATAAATTTCACGTCAAAACCCTGTCAGGGTTAGAAAAGGTAAACTACCGGAGTTTTGAAATAATTTCTTCAGCAGCAAATTTTTCCTGTTCCCCAGTTAGCATGTTTTTTAGCTGATATATTCCGGAAGCAGCTTCATCCGGGCCAATGACGATGGTATATGGGATTTTTTTATTATCAGCATAGCCAAACTGCTTTTTCATCTTGGCGGGTTCGGGATACATCTCGGCCGCGATACCGGCTTCATGCAGTTTGTGAAGCATTTTAAGGCTTTCGATTTGTTCGGATCCTCCAAAATTTACAAGTAGCACGGTGGTTGCCTGCTCTGTATCTGGCGGAAACAATTTAAGCTCATTCATTACATCGTAAATGCGGTCGGCACCAAATGAGATGCCAATACCCGACATGCCCTTCAGTCCGAATATGCCTGTGAGGTCGTCGTAACGTCCGCCGCCGCTGATGCTGCCCATTTGCACGTCATTGGCTTTAATTTCGATGATGGCTCCTGTATAATAATTTAAACCGCGTGCCAGTGTAAGATCGATTTCTACCCGGGTTTTGGGTTTCAATTCATTAATATACATAAAGATAGTCCGCATCTCATCGATACCTTTTAAACCGGTTTCTGAACTTGCCAGGATTTGAGAAAGTTGATCCAGTTTTTCGAGGTTTTCGCCTTTCAGTCCCAAAATTGGCTGAAGTTTTGCGATGGTAACCTCACTCAGCCCTTTTTCCGCAAGCTCTTTATTTACGCCTTCCTGCCCGATTTTGTCGAGCTTATCAATAGCAACCGTTATATCAGTAATCCTTGCCGATTCACCTATAACTTCGGCAATTCCCGACAGGATTTTGCGATTGTTCATCAGGATGGTGATGCTGATGCCCAGTTTATTGAAAATTTCGGCTGCAATCATTACCATCTCAACTTCATACAGCAGCGAATTGCTCCCGATAACATCAACATCGCACTGGTAAAATTCCCGGTAGCGGCCTTTCTGCGGGCGGTCGGCACGCCAAACCGGCTGAATCTGGTAGCGTTTAAAAGGGAAAGTAATCTCGTTGTTGTGCTGTACTACGAAACGGGCAAAAGGCACCGTTAGATCATAACGAAGTCCTTTTTCTGAAATATGTTTCAGCATTTTTCCGGCTTCCCTGCCTGCATATGTTTCATCAGGAATGTCGGAAAGATAATTTCCCGAATTCAGAATTTTAAACAGGAGTTTGTCACCTTCTTCCCCATATTTCCCCATCAGGGTACTGAGGTTTTCCATAGCCGGGGTTTCAATTGGCTGGTAGCCATGTAACTTAAATACCGACCGGATGGAATCAAAGATATAGTTGCGGCGTGCCATTTCGAGGGGCGAAAAGTCGCGCGTGCCTTTGGGTATTGAGGGAGAGGACATTACGATTTACGATTTACGATTTACGATTTACGATTTACGATTTGCGATTTACGAATTGGGTTACTTCCGTCTTCGGACTTC
>DGQJ01000309.1:14223-17067 GCA_002389705.1 Bacteroidales bacterium UBA4417 | reverse complement strand
GCATTTTTCTTATAGCCTTCCTGTACCAGGAACTTGCGTTCTATCTCCTGTGGCATGTGGATTGAGTGTTACAAAGTTAGCATTGAATAATGACAGAAATCAGATAAATATTTTTACAGCAATACAAGCAAAGATATTATTTTTAACAGCATATAACAACTATATAAACGACATATAAAATTTGCAATACCCTGAAATTAAAAAGCCGGCAACTGGTGCCGGCTTTTTAACATGAGTTTTAAAGGCAATTATCTTGCGTATTTGAACTCTTTACCCAGGTAACGGGCACTGCTGCCAAGAATTTCTTCGATGCGCAGCAACTGGTTGTATTTAGCTATACGGTCGGTGCGGCTGGCTGATCCGGTTTTAATAAGGCCGGTATTCAGAGCTACAGCAAGGTCAGCGATGGTTGTATCTTCGGTTTCGCCCGAACGATGACTCATCACAGCTGTATACGAATTACGGTATGCCAGGTTAACAGCATCAATGGTTTCGGTGAGGCTGCCGATCTGGTTAACTTTAACCAGGATGGAGTTGGCAACACCTTTATCAATACCCATTTGCAGACGTTTGCTGTTGGTAACAAACAAATCGTCGCCAACCAGCTGAATTTTGCTGCCCAGGGTATCGGTCATCAGTTTCCAGCCTGTCCAATCATCTTCGGCCATACCGTCTTCGATGGAAATAATAGGATACTTGTCAGTCCACGATTTCCAGAAGTCAACCATCTGCGAAGGCGTAAGTTTTTCGCCGGTTGATTTTTTCAGGTGGTACATATTCTCGTCGGTGAGGAAATATTCGCTTGATGCCGGGTCGAGAGCAATAAACACATCCTGCCCTGGTTTGTAACCCGCGTTTTCAATAGCCTGGAGAATAACTGTGATAGCTTCTTCATTCGATTTGAGGTTAGGTGCAAAACCACCTTCGTCGCCTACGTTGGTTGAGTAACCATTTTTCTTGAGCACTGCACTCAGGCTGTGGAAAACTTCGGCACCCATGCGCAGACCTTCACGGAACGAAGGAGCGCCAACAGGCATAATCATAAATTCCTGGAAATCGATGCTGTTATCGGCATGCGATCCGCCGTTGATGATGTTCATCATTGGGATTGGCAGTGTGTTGGCATTCACGCCACCCACGTAACGGAAAAGATACTGGTTCGATTCCTGCGCAGCTGCATTGGCAACGGCCAGCGAAACACCCAGGATGGCATTAGCGCCCAGGTTCGATTTATTCGGTGTGCCGTCGAGTTCAATCATTTTGGCATCAATTTCGTTCTGCTCGGTAACAAAGTATCCTTTCAGTTCTTCTGCAAGCACTTTGTTTACATTCTGAACGGCTTTTAAAACGCCTTTCCCTTTATAAATAGCTTTATCACCATCGCGAAGCTCACAGGCTTCGTGTACGCCGGTTGATGCACCTGATGGAACAGCAGCACGGCCCATCACGCCATTGGATGTGAAAACGTCTACTTCAACAGTAGGATTACCGCGCGAATCTAAAATCTGGCGGCCAGTAATGTTTACGATCTGACTCATAACTTATATAGTGTTAGATTTGAATGTTCGTGTTTTGATTTAAAAATGATAAAAGGATAAAGCAAAGAGACCTTCACTTTATCCTTTTAATTGAATCATTTGCTGGATATTAGTTATTTTTCTTCAGTTTCGGTTTGTGTTTCGTTAGCTTCTTCAACAACTGGTTTCTCAACAACTTCTTCGGCTACAACTTCTTCAGCGGCTTTGGCTTTCGAAGCTTTGGCTTTTGGAGCTTTCTCAGCTACCGGAGCTTCTTCGGCGGTAGTTTCTGCAGCTTTTTTTGCTGCTGGCTTACGACGGCGAACCGCTTTTTTGGTTGTTGTTTCTTTGGTTGTCAGAAGGTTTTCGTTGTAGTCAACCAGTTCGATGATACACATGTCGGCGTTATCACCCAGGCGGAAGCCTGTCTTCAGGATGCGAACATATCCTCCCGGACGGTTTGCAACTTTTACTGATACTTCACGGAAGAGTTCGGTAACGGCTTCTTTATCCTGCAGGTAGCTGAAAACTACGCGGCGTGAGTGTGTTGAATCTATTTTAGCGCGTGTGATCAAGGGCTCTACATATCCACGGAGTGCCTTTGCTTTGGCCATGGTGGTACTGATGCGTTTATGCATGATCAGCGAGCTAGCCATATTGGATAGCATAGCCTTGCGATGAGTACTGGTTCTGCCCAGGTGGTTTATTGTTTTCTGATGTCTCATTTCGCTTATTCCTTATCTAATTTGTACTTCGCAACATTCATTCCGAATTCGAGTCCTTTGGTTTTCACCAGGTCTTCCAGTTCGGTAAGCGACTTTTTACCAAAATTGCGGAATTTCAATAAGTCGTTTTTATTAAAAGCTACCAGTTCGCCAAGGGTTTCAACATCGGCAGCTTTGAGGCAGTTGAGTGCACGAACCGAAAGGTCCATATCAACTAACTTGGTTTTGAGTAACTGGCGGATATGAAGTGTATTTTCATCAAATTCTTCAGCTACCGCTTTTTCCTCGATATCGAGCGTAATCTTTTCATCACTGAAGAGCATGAAGTGATGGATCAGAATACGTGCTGCTTCTTTCAAGGCATCCTTCGGGTGTATTGAACCGTCGGTTTTAATTTCAAGAATCAGTTTTTCGTAGTCAGTTTTCTGTTCAACGCGGAAGTTTTCGATGCTGTATTTCACATTCTTTATCGGAGTGTGAATGGAATCCATAAAAATGGTTCCGATATGAGCATTGGCAACTTTATTCTCTTCTGCCGGTACGTATCCCCTGCCTTTGTTCACACTAATCTCAACATTCAGTTTCACTGAAGGTTCCATATG
>DGQJ01000309.1:9741-14190 GCA_002389705.1 Bacteroidales bacterium UBA4417 | reverse complement strand
ACCCCTTTAACCGATGAGAACTCGTGTTCTACACCATCGATACGTAACGAGGTAATTGCATAGCCTTCGAGTGATGAAAGTAAGATCCTGCGTAATGCATTACCTATTGTGATACCAAAGCCTGGTTCGAGTGGACGGAATTCGAAAACACCGTCGAACTCGTCAGCAGTTATCATGATAACCTTATCAGGTTTCTGGAATGCTAAAATGGCCATATAAGTCCTTTTTTTTAAAAATAATGCAAGATAATAAATTACTTCGAATACAGTTCGACGATGAGCTGTTCCTTGATATTTTCAGGAATTTCTTCGCGTTCAGGGAAGTTAACAAATTTTCCTGCCATCATTGCGCCATCCCATTCTAACCATGAGAAGCGGTTTACACGACCCTGGAGTGAATTCTGGATAACTTCGAGTGATTTTGAACGTTCGCGAACGGCAATAACATCACCCCTGTTGCATTCGTATGAAGGTATGTTAAGAACTTTACCATTCACTGTGATGTGACCATGGCCAACAAGCTGGCGGGCACCATCGCGGGTTGGGGAGATACCGAGGCGATAAACCACGTTATCGAGGCGTGATTCGATGAGTTGTAACAGGATTTCTCCGGTGATACCTTTTTTACGGGTAGCTTTTTCGAAAATATTCCTGAATTGTTTTTCAAGAATTCCGTAAGTGTATTTAGCTTTCTGTTTTTCCTGAAGCTGAACACCGTATTCGGATTGTTTTTTCCTGCGTTTATTTTGTCCGTGCATTCCGGGAGGATAGTTCTTTTTTTCGTAAGAACTATCGGGCCCGTAGATAGGTTCCTTAAATTTTCTGGCTATCCTTGTCTTAGGACCAATATATCTTGCCATAAAGCCTTTTGATTATGTATTATTAAACTTATTGTTCTGAAAGATCGAAGTAAGAGAATTGTATTAAACCCTTCTGCGTTTCGGAGGTCTGCAACCATTGTGTGGCAATGGAGTGATATCCTGAATTTCGGTAACTTCAATACCGGCAGTGTGAATGGTGCGTATTGCTGATTCGCGGCCCGATCCGGGACCTTTCACGAATACTTTCACTTTACGTAACCCAAGGTCAAAAGCAACTTTTGAGCATTCCGTTGCAGCCATCTGTGCGGCATAGGGGGTGTTCTTTTTTGAACCTCTGAATCCCATTTTCCCGGCCGATGCCCAGGAAATTACCTGGCCGGCATTGTTAGTGAGCGAAATGATGATATTGTTAAAAGAAGCCGAAACATAAGCTCTTCCGGTAGCCTCAACTTTAACAACTCTTTTCTTCGATACTTTGGTGGTCTTTGCCATAGTAAAACTATTAGTACTTTTAATGCTTTCTTATTTGGTTGCTTTCTTCTTGTTAGCAACAGTCTTTTTCTTACCCTTACGTGTACGGGCATTGTTTTTTGTGCTCTGTCCACGAAGTGGTAGTCCCAAACGATGACGAACACCACGGTAGCAACCAATGTCCATTAATCGTTTGATGTTCAGCTGCACTTCTGAACGAAGCGCACCTTCTACTTTAAAACTGTCGTTGATAATGGAGCGAATGTTATTCTGCTCATCATCAGTCCAGTCCTGAACTTTCTTATTACGGTCAATTCCGCACTGATCCAGAATGCTCTGGGCTGAGGCACGGCCTATGCCGTAAACGTAGGTTAACCCTATTTCGCCTCTTTTGTTTTTTGGTAAGTCTATACCAGCAATACGTGCCATATATATTTATAGCTTTGGGGATTACACAATTATTAACCTTGCCTTTGTTTGTACTTGGGATTCTTTTTGTTAATCACATAGATTCTCCCTTTCCTGCGTACAATCTTGCAATCAGGTGTTCTTTTCTTAACTGATGCTCTAACTTTCATTGCTTGTGTTATTTCTTAAAGGTGATTATTCTTTATTTATAACGGAAGTTAATTCTTCCTTTACTGAGGTCGTATGGCGACATTTCAATTTTGACTCTGTCACCTACAAGAATTTTAATGTAGTGCATCCTCATTTTACCTGAAATGTGCGCAATAATCATGTGCCCGTTTTCAAGTTCAACCCGGAACATAGCATTACCTAGTGACTCCTTCACTATACCGTCCTGCTCAATTACAAGTTGTTTTGCCATTTATTACCTAGTTATTATGATGTCAGGATTATTTACCTGTTCAATTTCCCTGAAACTCGACAGTATATCTGCCCCGTTGTTAGTTATTGCAATAGCGTGCTCGAAGTGTGCCGAGGGTTTTCTGTCCATGGTCCGTATCGTCCACCCATCGTTTTCCTGCATCACCTGACGGGTTCCAAGGTTTATCATCGGCTCTATACAAATTACCATTCCTGCTTCCAGTTTAGGGCCTGTACCCCTACGTCCGTAATTTGGAACATCGGGCTTTTCGTGCAGGCTATTTCCCAGTCCATGCCCCACAAGGTCGCGAACTACTGAATAACCGAAGCTTTCAACATAGGTTTGTACTTCGTAACCTATATCTCCTACCCTTTTTCCTGCTGTAATTGATACAATACTTTTAAGCAGTGATTGATGGGTGCGTTGCATCAGAAGTTCAACTTCTGTAACCATCGGCACAATCCCGAAGGAGAAAGCCGAATCGCCATAATATCCATCAATAACAGTACCGCAATCAATTGAAACAAGGTCACCTTCTTTCAGTTCGCGTTTGCCGGGTATACCGTGTACAACAACCTCATTCACCGATATACAAAGCGTTGAAGGAAATCCATGGTATCCTTTAAAAGCAGGTTTTGCTTTATGGTCGCGGATAAACTCCTCAGCTATTTTATCGAGAGCAAGAGTAGTAACACCGGGTTTTATGTGCCGGGCAACTTCCGCTATCGTTTTTCCAACAAGTAAAGAACTGTTGCGTATGCGTTCAATTTCTATTTCTGTTTTTATCAGGGCCATTACTTCAGTTTTACAACTGCTTAAAATGCGCCTGCAGCACTGCGTCCTTTAATACGACCCGATTTTGTTAAACCTTCGTAATGACGCATCAACAAGTGACTTTCAATTTGCTGTAACGTATCCAATACAACCCCTACAAGGATAAGCAAGGACGTTCCACCATAAAACTGTGCAAACTGGGTACTTACTCCACCCATACGAACCAAAGCAGGCATAATTGCTACCAGCGCAAGGAACAATGAACCGGGGAAAGTAATTTTCGACATTACCGAATCAATAAAATCAGCAGTCTTTTTACCAGGTTTAACACCAGGAATAAAACCATTATTCTTCTTCATATCTTCTGCCATCTGGTTAGGATTAACCGTGATAGCTGTATAGAAGTATGTGAAAACAATAATTAGTATGGCATAGGTAAAGTTATACCAGAAACCGTTGATGTTGGTAAAGGTTGCGGCAAAACCCTGAAGGCTTTCGCTGCTGGCAAAACCGGCAATGGTTAATGGCAGAAACATGATAGCCTGCGCAAAAATGATAGGCATCACACCGGCAGCATTTACTTTTAAAGGAATGTACTGACGAACGCCACCATATTGTTTATTACCTACAACGCGTTTTGCATATTGCACCGGTATCTTGCGAGTGCCCTGAACCAGTAATATACACAACAGAACAACCATAACCAGCACTGCTATCTCAACGATGAAAAGTACCAGGCCACCTCCTTTTTGCTCCATACGTGCAACCAGTTCGCTGAAAAGTGCGAATGGCAACCTGGCCATAATACCCACCATAATAATAAGTGAGATACCATTACCCAGACCCTTGTCAGTAATCTTTTCACCAAGCCACATTACAAACATGGTACCCGAAACAAGAACAACAACTGAAGATATCCAGAAGAATACCGAAGGTGAAGTAACATTAGGGTCGAATGGTGTAATAGCAGTGGCAGGAAGCTGAGAAGTAAGATTGGCAATGTAACCCGGAGCCTGCAGCGCAGTAATTACTACAGTAAGGTAACGGGTAATCTGGTTAATTTTTTTACGTCCGCTTTCGCCTTCTTTCTGTAATTTCTGAAAATAAGGTATAGCCATACCCAGCAGCTGAATAACGATAGATGCTGAAATGTAAGGCATGATACCCAGGGCAAAAATAGAAGCATTGCTGAAAGCTCCACCGGAGAACATATTAAGCAATCCAAGTAATCCGGATGATGACTGATTACGCAGTGCAAGCAGCTGCTGGGGGTCAACGCCCGGAATGGTAACATATGATCCGAACCTGTAGATCAGGATAAGGCCTAAAGTATAGCCGATCCTCTTACGGAGTTCGTCGATCTTATAAATGTTTTTTATTGTCTGAATGAAGCGTTTCATTAAGTTCAGAGTTTAATAACAGTTCCACCAACAGATTCGATAGCTGCAATTGCTTTCTCGGAGAAAGCATTGGCTGATACATTGAGTTTTGCCTTCAATTCGCCACGGCCCAGTACTTTGAGCAGGTCGTTTTTACCAAGCAGGCCGTTTTCCCT
>DGQJ01000309.1:0-9729 GCA_002389705.1 Bacteroidales bacterium UBA4417 | reverse complement strand
CGGAATAAAGGCATCTGACCTCCTTCGAAACCACGTTTGTGCTTGTAACCTGAACGCGATTTGGCTCCTTTGTGTCCACGTGTGGATGTTCCGCCACGACCTGAACCCTGGCCACGTCCGATTCGTTTCTCCGCTTTAGTAGCGCCTTCTGCCGGCTTTAAATTACTTAGATCCATGATATATGCTTTCTATGACAGATTTACAATTAAATTTCTTCCACTTTCAATAAATGGCTGATTGCTTTAATCATGCCTTCAATCTGTGGGGTAGCTACATGATCAACAGGGCGGTTCATTTTGGTGATTCCCAGTGCACGCAGCGTACGTTTTTGACGTTCGGGTTGTTTAATACCACTTTTAATCTGTGTGATTCTCACGTTTTTCATCGCGCTATAAATTTAGTGGTTAACCGTTAAATACTTTATCCATACTGATACCACGAAGCTGCGAAACAGCATGAGCATCTTTCAATTTGCAAAGGCCTTCGATGGTTGCTTTAACAACACTGTGAGGGTTTGATGAGCCTTTTGATTTGGCCAATACGTCCTTTACGCCAACGCTTTCGAGCACAGCACGCATAGCACCACCAGCTATAACTCCGGTACCGGCAGCTGCAGGTTTCATAAAAACAAGGGCTCCGCCGTATTTACCTAATTGGTCGTGGGGGATAGTTCCCTTCAGAACAGGTACACGAACCAGGTTTTTCTTGGCATCTTCAATTCCTTTAGCAATTGCAGCCTGAACTTCCTTTGCTTTACCAAGACCGTGTCCAACCACTCCGTTTTCGTCACCAACTACTACGATAGCTGAGAAAGTGAATGTACGACCGCCTTTGGTAACCTTAGTAACGCGCTGAATGGCGACGAGCCTGTCTTTTAATTCGATATCGCTCGATTTTACTCTGTTTGTGTTTACGTTTGCCATAGCTGTAATTAAAATTTGATGCCACCTTCTCTGGCTGAATCAGCCAGGGCTTTAACTCTACCGTGATACAGATAACCGTTACGGTCGAAAACTACTGCCTGAATACCGCTTTCGAGGGCACGCTCGGCAACGAGTTTTCCAACAAGCCTGGCTTTCTCACTTTTGGTAACTTTTTGATCCGCTATACCTTTAGCGCGTGATGATGCAGCCACCATTGTTGTACCTGAAAGATCATCGATCAGCTGTACATAAATATCCTTGTTGCTGCGGAATACTGTCATGCGTGGGCGTTCGCCTGTACCTGTAATGGTTTTACGAACACGTTGCTTGATTTTCAGTCTCCTGTATTCTTTATCTACTTTAAATGACATCGATTGAAAGTGTTATGCTGTTCTCAATGATTATTTATCCGATGCTGACTTACCAGCTTTACGTTTCAGTGTTTCGCCAACAAACTTGATACCTTTTCCTTTGTATGGTTCAGGTTTACGCAGCGACCTGATTTTAGCAGCTACCTGTCCGATCAGTTGTTTATCGTGCGATACCATTGTAATAATGGGGTTCTTACCTCTTTCGGTAACAGCGCTTACCTGTATTTCGGAAGGCAGTTCGAAGAAGAAGTTGTGCGAATATCCAAGAGCAAGCTCAAGGGTTTGACCAACAGCAACAGCTTTGTAACCAACACCAACCAATTCTTGTTGAACGGTAAAGCCTTCGCTTACACCTTTCACCATGTTAAAAATCAGTGAACGGTACAGGCCGTGCATCGACCTGTGGCGTTGTTGATCGGTAGGGCGCTGCACGTGCAGCTCATTATTTTCGACCTTTACAATAATATCCGGATCTACTTGCTGTTTCAGTTCTCCACGGCTGCCTTTTACGGTAACCAGGTTTTTATCTGAGATGGTGATTGTAACTCCGGAAGGAATCGTAATCGGTAATTTTCCAATTCTCGACATTCTTTTTTTCCTCCTTATTAATTAGCTAACGTAACAAATTACTTCGCCGCCAACGTTATTGTTTCTGGCTTCCTTGTCAGTCATCAGTCCGTGCGATGTGGACACGATGGCGATACCGAGTCCGTTAAGAACCCTGGGAAGTTTATCTTTACCGGCATAACGGCGTAACCCCGGTTTACTAACTCTTTCAATCTGCGTAATTGCTGATTGTTTGGTTACAGGGTGGTATTTGAGCGCGATCTTAATAACACCAGGTTTTGTTTCGTCCTCAAATTTGTAATTTAGGATATATCCCTGGTCGAAGAGGATTTTAGTTATCTCCTTCTTGAGATTAGATGCAGGAATTTCAACAACCCTGTGGTTGGCCATCACGGCATTCCTTATTCTTGTAAGATAATCTGCAATCGGATCTGTGATCATTTTGTATCGTGTAATTAATTGTTTTTTTTATTTTACCAGCTGGCTTTTTTCACACCAGGGATCAGGCCATCGAGCGCCATGAAACGGAAGTTGATACGTGAAATTCCAAACTGCCTCATATATCCTTTAGGCCTACCGGTAATTTTGCAACGGTTGTGTAAACGGATAGGGTTTGAGTTTTTGGGTAATTTCTGTAAGCCAACATAGTCGCCGGCTGCTTTGAGAGCAGCACGTTTGGCAGCGTATTTGTCTACCAGTTTCTGCCTTTTTACCTCTCTAGCCTTTAATGATTCTTTTGCCATTGTATTGTAAGTTATTTCTTAAACGGTAAACCAAATTCTTTTAACAGTGCCATACACTCTTTGTCAGTTTTGGCTGTGGTAACGAAAGTAATATCCATTCCGTTAATTTTCATAACTTTATCGATTACTACTTCAGGGAAAATGATCTGTTCGGTAATTCCCATGGTGAAGTTACCACGACCGTCGAAACCTTTAATATTAATTCCACGGAAGTCGCGAACACGGGGAATAGCGATAGCTACAAGCCTGTCGAGGAATTCGTACATCTTTTCACCACGAAGCGTTACGCGTACACCTACAGGCATATTTTTACGCAACTTGAAGTTGGAGATATCCTTTTTTGACTTGGTTGAAACTGCTTTCTGACCAGCGATAGCTGTCATTTCAGCAACACCAACATCGATAATTTTTTTATCAGAAATTGCTGTTCCAAGGCCCTGGTTCAAACATATTTTAACCAGTTTAGGAACCTGCATATGATTTTTGTACTGGAACTGTTCCGTTAGTGCAGGAATCACTTCCTTGTGGTACTTTTCCTTAAGGCGAGCTGAATATTCCATTATTTAATTACCTCCCCGGTTTTTTTTGAAACTCTGACAGATTTATTGGTTTTTTCATCTTTTTTGTGACCAACGCGGGTTGCTTTGCCATTGGCATCAACAAGCATCAGGTTCGAGATGTGTATGGGCATTTCCTGTTTCAGGATACCGCCTTTAGGGCTTTTTGCGTTGGGTTTGGTGTGTTTGGTGGCAAGGTTAACATTCTCAACGATAGCCTTGTACTTATCAACAACCACTTCCAAAACTTTACCGGTTTTTCCTTTCGAATCGCCGGCAAGGATCTTCACGTTGTCCCCTTTTTTAATATGAACTTTATTACTCATGGTATATGTTAATTAAAGCACTTCAGGTGCAAGTGAAACAATTTTCATGTACTGTTTTTCCCTGAGTTCCCTTGAAACCGGTCCAAAAATACGGGTACCGATCATTTCACCGGAATTGTTAAGAAGAACTACGGCATTGTCATCGAACCTGATGTAGGAACCATCGGCGCGACGAATTTCCTTACTGGTGCGAACCACAACCGCTTTAGCTACAGTTCCTTTTTTGATGTTACCTGAGGGTAGGGCTTTTTTCACCGAAACGATGATTTTATCGCCAACGGAAGCATACTTCCTGCGGGTACCGCCGAGTACCCGTATACAGAGTACTTCTTTTGCACCGCTATTATCAGCTACCGTAAGTCTTGATTCCTGCTGTATCATAATTATTTAGCTCTTTCAATGATTTCAACTAATCTCCAACATTTTGTTTTGCTCAGCGGACGGGTTTCGGATATACGAACGGTGTCGCCGATGCCGCATTCGTTCTTTTCATCGTGTGCAGCAAATGTTGAGGTCTTTTTTACAAACTTATGGTATTTAGGGTGTTTTACACGCCTTTCGACCTGAACTACAATGGATTTCTCCATTTTATTGCTTACAACAAGACCTATTTTTTCTTTTCTGAGGTTTCTTTCTTCCATTGCTGTGAAAATTTTTATTTATTAGCCTTGTTAGCTGCTACCGATTCTAATTCACGCCTATGCACTTCGGTTACCAAACGGGCAACTGTTCTGCGATAAGCTTTTATCTTGTTGGGGTTCTCAAGCGGAGATACAGCATGGTTCATTTTCAGTTTGTTAAGCTGCATGCGTTCTTCGTCGAGTCTTTCAATCAACTCAGGAGTTGACAGTTCACGAATAACTTCTTGTTTCATTTTGCTTCTTTTATACGATTGGCAACTTCTTGATTATCGGTCCGCCAGATTAAGCTAAATTTTCTTCGTAATCGCGGCGAACAACATATTTCACGGCGATAGGGAGTTTCTGGGCACCTAAGCGGCAGGCTTCTTTTGCAACTTCTTCAGGTACGCCTTCCAATTCGAAGAGCAGGCGGCCTGGAGTAACACGTGCAACGAAATATTCGGGAGCACCTTTACCTTTACCCATACGTACTTCGGCAGGTTTTTTGGTAACAGGTTTGTCAGGGAAAACCCGGATCCAAAGCTGACCTTCACGTTTCATAAAACGTGTAATCGCCTGGCGTGCTGCCTCTATCTGACGACCGGTAAGCCACACTTCTTCAAGTGCTTTGATACCAAATGAACCGAAAGATAATTCAGATCCGCGTTTGGCATTTCCTTTCATTTTACCTTTCTGCTGCTTCCTGTATTTTGTTCTTTTAGGCTGTAACATCGCTAAAACTATATGATGATGAGTACTTTATTCCTTAATTATTTCTTGTTCCTGGGGCGACGGTCACCACCACGATCGCCTCCGCGTTCGCGGTCACCACGTGGGCCTTTACCTGAAGGGCGGTTGGTGCCATGAGTTGGTTTGTCTTTAACCATGTTCTCAACACCTGGAACAAGATCAACTTTTCCGTAAATTTCGCCTTTGCAAATCCAGGTTTTGATACCTAATTTACCGTAAGTAGTTTGTGCTTCGGCCAATGCATAGTCAATATCGGCACGCAGGGTATGCAAGGGGATACGACCTTCTTTGAACTGTTCGCGGCGAGCCATTTCAGCACCACCCAAACGACCTGAAATCTGTACTTTAACACCTTCGGCTCCAATACGCATCGCTGATGTGATAGCAGTTTTGATAGCCCTGCGGTATGAGATACGTCCTTCGAGCTGGCGGGCAATGGTATTACCAACAATAACAGCGTCAAGTTCGGGGCGTTTGATTTCTGATATATTTATCTGTACTTCCTTACCGGTAAGTTTCTTGAGTTCTTCCTTCAGTTTATCAACTTCCTGTCCGGCTTTGCCGATGATGATACCTGGGCGGGCAGTATTAATTGTGACAGTTACCAGCTTCAGAGTACGTTCGATATAGATATGTGATATACCGGCTTTTGATAAACGGGCATTCAGATATTTACGGATCTGATCGTCTTCAACCAGTTTATTTTCAAACTTTTTACCACCGTACCAGTTAGAATCCCATCCTTTAATGATACCTAACCTGTTGCCGATTGGATTACACTTTTGTCCCATTAGGCTGCTTGATTATTTAGTTACTACTTCGGTTTCTACTTTTTTCGCTTTGCTGTCGATAATCACAGTTACGTGATTTGAGCGCTTTTTGATGCGGTGAGCACGTCCTTGCGGAGCAGGCTGAACTCTTTTTAAAGAGCGGCCTTCATCAACTTTCACTTCTTTAACAAAGAGATTGCTGTCTTCCATACGAACACCTTCATTTTTCTGCTGCCAGTTAGCCAGGGCCGATTTAAGAAGCTTACCCAGTTTTTCTGCGGCGTAGTTAGGTGTGTGTTGCAGAATATGCAATGCAGTTTCTACATTTTTTCCACTTACCAGGTCGGCTACAAGCCTCATTTTCCTGGGTGACGAAGGGCAGTTGTTCAGTTTGGCAAAATACAATGATTTGTTTGCCTCTTTTCTCTGCTCTGCTGAATTATGTTTTCTTGATCCCATTGTTGCTACGTCTTATTACTTCTTACCTTTATTTCCGGCATGTCCCCTGAAAATACGGGTAGGGCTGAATTCTCCGAGTTTATGTCCAACCATGTTTTCGGTTACATATACAGGAATAAATTTATTCCCGTTATGAACAGCTATAGTCTGGCCAACAAAGTCGGGAGTTATTGTTGATGACCTCGACCATGTTTTGATTACAACTTTCTTTTTACTTTCAATCAGGTCAAGAACCTTTTTTTCAAGTCTATAATCAATAAAGGGGCCTTTTTTTAGCGAACGGCTCATGATGCTATATTTATTAGATTACTTCTTCCTTCTTTCAATGATATACTTATTCGAAGCTTTGGCTTTAGCGCGTGTCTTAAAGCCTTTAGCTGGTGTGCCCTTACGTGTACGAGGATGACCTCCGGTAGCTCTACCTTCACCTCCACCCATTGGGTGATCAACTGGGTTCATAACAACGGCACGAACGCGTGGACGGCGGCCAAGCCAGCGTGAGCGACCTGCTTTACCTGAGATTTCGAGTTGGTGGTCGCCATTGGAAACCATCCCAACAGTAGCTTTACAGGTTTGCAGTATCAGGCGGGTTTCACCTGAAGGCATTCTTACAACAGCAAACTTACCGTCGCGTGACATAAGCTGAGCTGCTGCACCGGCACTGCGTACCATTTTTGCACCCTGGCCCGGACGGAGTTCTATATTGTGGATCATAGTTCCGAAAGGAATTTCACTCATAAAAAGGGTGTTTCCAACTTCGGGAGCTGCTCCAAGTCCTGACATGATCTGCTGTCCTACTTTGAGTCCTTGAGGAGCAAGGATATAACGTTTTTCGCCATCGGCATACCATACAAGTGCGATACGTCCTGTGCGGTTTGGGTCATACTCGATCGTCTTTACTACGGCCGGAATATTATCTTTTTCGCGTTTGAAATCGATTACGCGGTAATGTTGCTTATTACCACCGCCCATGTAACGCATAGTCATTTTCCCGTCGTGATTACGACCGCCAGACTTATGCTGAGGTTCAAGCAAACTTTTCTCGGGCACCGAAGCGGTGATTTCGTCGAAGGTGCTGATAACCTTGAAACGCTGACCAGGTGTGGTTGGTTTAAATTTCTTGAGAGCCATTATTCCTTAGATATTGCTGTAAAAATCTATTGATTCGCCTTTAGCTAACGTGATGATAGCTTTTTTAAATGAATTGGTTTTGCCTGTCAAAACTCCGCTTTTGGTATTGCGGGATTTCAGTTTACCGGCATATGTCATGGTATTGACTTCTTCTACTTCAACGCCATACAATTCCTTGACAGCTTTTTTGATTTGCAGTTTGTTGGCACGTTTGTCAACAACAAATCCATATCGTCCCAGTTTTTCGCCCAGGGCTGTCATTTTTTCAGTTATGATCGGCTTGATGATGATACCCATCGCTTTTCTATTTAAAGTGTTATTGCTAACAGTATTTATTAATTTTCGAACAATTTTTCAACTTCGCTTACTGAGCTTACCAGGAAGATCAGATTTTGAGCGTTGAGGATATCGTATGTATTCAGGTCGCTTGCGCGTGTTACTTTTGCCTTTTTCAGGTTGCGGGCCGAAAGAACCAGGTTTTGGTTATTTTCGGGAAGTACCATTAAGGTTTTGCGCCCCTGAAGGTTAAGTGCCGAAAGAACAGTTGCAAACTCACGGGTTTTGGGTGTTTCGAAGTTAAAGTCCTCAACAACCATAACGTTATTTTCTTTCACTTTATAAACCAGTGCTGATAAGCGTGCCAGTTTTTTCAGTTTTTTGTTCAGTTTGAAACTATAATCGCGTGGTTGTGGTCCAAATACGCGGGCTCCGCCTCTGAATAAAGGAGATTTGCGGCTACCGGCACGGGCACTACCTGTACCTTTTTGTTTCTTGATCTTCTTGGTACTTCCACTTACCATTGATTTCTCAAGTGATGCATGTGTTCCCTGACGCTGGTTAGCCAGATACTGTTTGGTATCAAGGTATATAGCGTGATCGTTAGGAGTTACATCGAAAATACTATCGTTGAGTGTAACTGTTTTGGCGGTTTTTTCGCCTTTTGTGTTATATACTACTAGCTCCATCTTTCAACAATTACATATGAGTTATTTGCTCCGGGAATTGATCCTTTAATTACCAGAAGATTTTTTTCGGGAACGATTTTCAAAATCTGAAGATTGATCATCTTAACGCGATCGCCACCCATTTGACCAGCCATGCGCATACCTTTGAATACTTTACTCGGGTATGAAGATGCACCTACAGATCCTGGAGCCCTGAGGCGGTTGTGCTGACCGTGAGTTGCCCCACCAACACCACCAAATCCGTGACGGCGAACAACACCCTGGAAACCTTTTCCTTTAGTGGTACCGATTACATCAATATACTCACCTTCTTCAAAGATATCCACTCCAAGCACATCACCAAAGGTTTTCTGGTGGCCTGCTTCGAAACGGGTAAACTCAACTACTACGCGTTTTGGGGTAACACCTGCTTTTTTGAAGTGGCCTATTTCAGCTTTGTTCGAATGCTTTTCTTTTTTATCCTCGTAGGCAAGTTGAATAGCTTCGTAACCATCCACATCCATTGTCCTCACCTGAGTTACAACGCAAGGACCAGCTTCAATAACTGTACATGCCACGTTTTTGCCATTGGCGTCGAACATGCTGGTCATTCCTATTTTTTTTCCGATAATTCCTGACATTATATCGAGATATTAATGTTTCTAGTTTTATTCTTTCAATTACAAACCTGATTAAGATCAGATTTTAATTTCTACTTCCACTCCGCTGGGTAACTCAAGCTTCATTAAAGCATCGATGGTCTTTGCTGTTGAGCTGTAGATGTCCAGCAACCTTTTATAAGAACTTAATTCGAACTGTTCGCGCGATTTTTTATTCACAAAAGTCGATTTCAGAACAGTATAAATTTTCTTATCGGTTGGAAGAGGAATCGGCCCGTTAACAATTGCACCGGTCAATTTCACCGTCTTCACGATCTTTTCGGCAGATTTATCCACCAGGTTGTGATCGTACGATTTCAGCTTTATTCTAATCCTCTGGTTCACGTTGTAATCTTTTATTACGTTATTATGACTGAATTTTTATCCTTTAATCTTCTCAATCACCGTTTCGGCAATGAATTTTGGTACTTCCTGGTAGTGCGAGAATTCCATACTCGAATTTCCACGTCCTGATGTTACGGTGCGTAAGCTGGTAACATAACCAAACATTTCCGACAAGGGCACTTTTGCTTTTACTATCTGGTATTTTACCTTGGCATCGATGTTTTCAACCACAGCGCGACGTTTGTTAAGGTCGCCGGTTACATCGCCAACATAATTATCAGGACAGTTAACCTCAATTTTCATGATGGGCTCCAGCAATACGCTCTTGGCTTTGCGGGCAGCTTCCTTGAAACCTATTTTTGCACAGACTTCGAAAGATAATGCATCGCTATCAACAGCATGGAATGAACCATCAAGCAGTTTAACTTTCAGGCTTTCCAGTGCAAAGCCGGCTAAAACGCCATTTGCCATTGCAGCTTTAAATCCTTTTTCGATGGGAGCGATAAACTCTTTCGGAATATTTCCGCCTTTTACTTCATTTTCGAATTGTAATCCTTTAAATTC
>DGQJ01000118.1:3589-10391 GCA_002389705.1 Bacteroidales bacterium UBA4417 | reverse complement strand
AAAAATGCAGGCAATAACGAAAATATCCCGCAGATGAAAGCCGGAACAATAACACTGATCCGTTAGTACAATGAAGTGATTATAATTGAACACCGGCTTGTACCACTTACTTCCTGCCTGGCGGTCACTTTAGCCAACAGGCAAACTATAAAGCGCAATACCATGAAAAAAAGTAATTTATTCAGAGTCAGGGCATACCAGGCCATACTAATACTTGCTTTTGCAGCAGTATCGGGCCAGCTCAGGGCACAGGATCCCACTTTTTCGCAGTTCTATAACAACCCTATTTATTATAATCCGGGGTATATTGGGCTCAATTCGGGAATGAGGGCGCGCTTCAATTACCGCGACCAGTGGACCGGGTTGCCTGTCGATTTTAAAACTTACAATTTTTCAGTTGATATGGCTGAACGCAACATCCCCGGATCAGGCGGGCTGGGTTTGCTGGTATCGTCGGATAAAGCCGGCACCGGTATGATAAAGTCGAGCAATATTGGGCTGGGAACTGCCGCACGCATCCCGCTGTACGAAAATATGATAGCGCAAATGGGGTTTATGGTTTCGTATGCGCAAAAAACAGTGAACTGGGACGAACTGGTTTTCACCGATCAGCTTCATGCACGTTACGGAAATATTTACCAGTCACAATTTGAGGCCCCGGCCACCAATAAAGTTTCATACCCCGATTTTTCAGTAGGCGGTGTATATCGATTTGTTGAAAAAGGATCACACTTCAGTACCATACAGGGAACATTTGGCGCAGCCGTTCACCATGTATTTACACCTAATGATTCGTTCCTGGGACTGGATTCGCCCTTGCCACGCAAACTGGTAATTACCGGCGACCTGGTGCTGGAAACTGAGCAAGGCCGTNNTACGAAAAACAGGATGAATTTTCGACCTACACCCTGGGAATGAACATCCTGAAATCGTCAATTTATTTCGGCGTTTGGTTCCGCAACCAGGATTTTAACTTTTTCGAAGCCAAGGATGCCATTTTCCAGGTTGGTTTTAATGCACCCTGGAGCAAAGAATCACGCGTGAAAGTGATGTACACTTACGATTACCTGATTACTGACCTGCGCACAGCCGGCAGGGCATCGCACGAAATATCGCTGATTTTCGAATTTGATGAATTCAGCATGTTTGGCGGTATAGACAGTTTTAGCAGCCGCGGCCGTAATCACAAAGAAATGGAGTGCGCCCCGTTCTGATTTTTTATCTATCCCATTTTAATAAAAAACCTGCTTGAAAAGGCAGGTTTTTTTGTTGTCAGTCGATAAAGGTCCAAAAATCGTGCTGAAAGTTTTTACGCCTAAAACTCGTATCCAAACCGTTTCAGCTGGTTTGCATCTTCGCGCCAGTCGCTGCTTACTTTCAGGCTGAGTTCGAAGAAAACCTTCTTTTCCTGACTTCTAACATTTAGTGCGGTAACTTTTAAAGTCTCTAATATTGATTCAAGTCACTTTGCTTTTCTCAAGATAAAAGTCTAGGGTATGCAGCAATGAGGAGACTTTCATTTTTTTCAGACTTTTTATTTTTTTCTTGAAAAAAAAGTAACAAAAATTCAAGGCTTAATAAAAATACTGGCGCTTCTAGGCCGGAGCTATCTCCTCGCAATACAAGGCATGAAAGAGTAAAACAAATCCTGGCAGTTATCCTTGCTGTGTATTGCTACGCACATGCCCTGCGCACATACCTCCGGCAAGAACCGCTGGCGTATTTTTATTAGGCCGGTCCCTGTTAAGATAGACTATACTCTTGGGAACATTGGGGTACTGGAATTCAACATTTTGATCCGTACTTCACAACTCTTGTGCTTGAAAGCCCTAATTTTATCCTTTCGCCACAACTTTTACACCTGATCCGAAACCGCAAGGTTGATCTAATGCTTAAAACTCGTATCCAAACCGTTTCAGCTGGTTTGCATCTTCGCGCCAGTCGCTGCTTACTTTCAGGCTGAGTTCGAGGAAAACCTTCTTTTCGATAAAGGCTTCAATATCTTTACGGGCAAGGGTTCCCAGCTTTTTAATGGAGGCACCTTTATGCCCCAGGATTATGGCTTTCTGGGTATCGCGCTCCACGAAGATGGTTGCGCTGATTACCACGATATCAGGTTTTTCCTTGTATGCATCAACTACAACTTCGGCTGAGTAGGGAATTTCCTGCTGGTAGAGCATAAATATTTTTTCGCGTATCATTTCCGAAACAAAAAACCGAAGGGGCCTGTCGCTAAGTTCGTCATCCTTGGGGAAATATGGTTCATTTTCGGGCAACAACCGCAGAACCTCTTCGGTAATCTTACCGGTATTATAATTCAGTTTTGCCGAAATGGGCAATACTTTTACATCAGGAAATTTTTCCTGCCAGTACTTTATTTTAATTTCAACTTCTTCGGGGCTGATGGTATCCACTTTATTAACAAGAAATATCAGCGGCTTTCCCGATTCCTTTATTTTATGAATTACCTCTTCATCAAAACTGTTTTCACCAACTTCGGTCATATAAATAAAAACGTCGGCATCCTGCAGGGCGGTATGCACAAATTTCATCATCGACTCATGCAGTTTGTAATGTGGCCTCACAATGCCGGGGGTATCGGAATATACAATCTGGTAATCGTCGCCATTCACAATGCCAAGGATACGATGACGGGTTGTTTGCGCTTTGGGAGTAATGATTGAGAGCTTCTCCCCCATCAGCATATTCATTAAAGTCGACTTTCCTACATTGGGATGACCGATGATGTTGACGAAACCGGATTTATGGGCCATAAAAATATTTTTACAAAAAAATTAGGATTACAAAGAAACAAAATATACTTTTGCACTCCCAAATAAAGACGTTCATTGTTTACAAAAATATATTGCGGGGTGGAGCAGAGGTAGCTCGTTGGGCTCATAACCCAAAGGCCGTAGGTTCGAATCCTGCCCCCGCTACTACAAAGCCTTGATGCGAAGCATCAGGGCTTTTTTATTTTATTCCGCGCGTCAAGCTTGCTTGTAAGCAAAGGAAGAAAATAAAAAAGACACCGGCGAACAAAGTGAGACAGAGGCTTTGTGGTTAAGCCCACCTTTTTCAGGATCATAAAATAATCCTGCCCCCGCTACTACAAAGCCTTGATGCGAAGCATCGGGGCTTTTATTTTTTCAGGACTGCTGCAAACTAGTTTGCAAAGCAGGAATGGAAAAAGAAAAGACACCGGCGAACAAAGTGAGACAGAGGCTTTGTGGTTAAGCCCACCTTTTCAGCATCATAAAATAATTTCACCCCTGCTACCCGGCTGTAATTTTAATCATTTTTGGCAGGGTTAACGTTGTTCATCTTGTCTAAAACAAGATTATTTTACTGTTGGGTATTAAACTATTTTCCCGGTAAACGGCATTTTTGCTTTTTCAAATGTTATAGTAACAGGTACAGGCACAAGTACCAGTTGAAACTGTTTGAGCCGGTTATTTTGTGCAGTAGTTTAAAAAGGTTAATTGTGCTACTTTGATTTTCTAAACATTTCCTTTGTAAATAATTTGAATAAACAGGCCAGAGGGAACCTACATGAAATTTTCATCCGTTGTTTGTGAAAAAGATTTTTTCATGTAGGTTTGTGGAGAATACAAATTAGGGCATACTTAGGATGAGAATCACCATTATGAGAAGCGTTTTTGTAACGATTGTTTTAATACTGTTCCCGGTTTTCCTTTTTGCAGGTAAAGATTTGGATTCCCTTTTACGGGCTTTGGACAAGACGATTGAAAACTCGCAAAAATACTCAGATGCAAGGGAGGTCAGGCTGGCAAAACTGAAACAAATATTTATTTCAAAAACTACTGATCAGCAATGTTACAATATTTCGGTTCAATTGTATAATGAATACCGTTCATACAAATATGATTCAGCTTATTCCTATGCCGGGAAAATGCTTTTTTATGCCGAAAGGCTGAACAATCCCAACCTGATTTGCGAATCAAAAATTGCATTGGCATTCAGTTGCATGTCGGCAGGATTATATAAGGAAGCTACCGAAATCTCCAATTCCATCGACACAACACAACTTCGGCTCAAAAATAAAGCAAGTGTTTATTCACTTTTATCGGTATTGAACCTGGTAATGGCCGATTTTGCTGCGGCTGAGCCCTATTACAGAAAGTATCATTTAAAATCGCTGCAATATTGCCTGAATTCGATAGCATTGTTCAAAAAGGACAGTCCGGAAGCTTTTATGGCAAAAATGCGTGCCTGTCAACTCGAAGAAGATTATGTAAACGCAATTGTGACTGCTGAGCAATATCTTTCGGTATTACATCCAGAATCACATGATTATGCGATAGTTGTATCGAGCCTTGGATTTTTTTATCAGGTGAGGCATGACACTGCTAAAGCCATGGAATGCTTTGCGCTGGCTGCCATTTCTGATATAAAATCAGCCACAAAAGAAACATCTGCCATCCGCCAACTGGCTGAATTGCTTTTTACACGTGGCGATATACAACATGCCTATAAATATGCCATTATAGCGCTTGATGATGCCAATTTCTACAATGCCCGTCAACGAAAAATAGAAGTTGGACGCATATTGCCTATCATAGAGGCAGGTAGGTTCGAAATTATTGAACAGCAGAAAAACAAACTTCTTATTTACGCGGGCTTGATATCCCTGCTTTTCGTACTATTTGTAATTGCAACGCTTGTGATTTTGAGGCAAAAAAAACGACTCACTTCGGCCCGTGCAATAATTCTTCGTCAAAATACCGACCTGCTGCAATCGAATGAACAACTGACCGCTATTCAGAAAAAAATAAGCAAGCAAAATATTGATTTACTGCATACTAATGAAAAGCTTAAAGAAGCGCAGAAAATTAAAGATGAATACATCGGTTACTTTTTCAGTGCAAACTCTTCCTATATTGAAAAAACGGAAGAACTCCATAAAATGATTGCCCGTAAAATTCGCAACAAACAGTTCGACGAATTGATGCAACTCTCCGATTCATCAGGTTTGCGCAAGGAAAAGGAAGATATGTTCACCCTTTTCGATCGTATTTTCATGAAACTATTCCCCGAATTTGTCGATCGCTATAACCTGTTATTCAAAGAGGAAGACCATGTGGTTGTTAAACCAGATGGATCTTTAACCCCCGAAATCAGGATATTTGCTCTAATACGACTCGGGATTACTGAAAGTGAACGTATAGCCAGGTTCCTTGATTTCTCGCTATCGACAGTTAAAAATTACAAAACAAAAGCGAAGAACCGCTCCGTAGTTCCAAACGAATTATTTGAGCATAAGATCATGGAAATTGAATCAGTAAAAACCGTTGATACGGATAAAACAGAGTGAACCGCAGTATATTCAGAGTACATTTTCAGGCATCCGCCTGATGGCTTTTTTATTGATTATTAGCAATATAAGCATCGTATAGGCCGAAATTCGGGTACATATTCAGTTTGTGCAATAAAAATCCCTCATTTACTAGTATATATTTGCGATCTGATCCGAAAGCAGACCGGATAATTCCTGTACATCAACCAACGTACATGGAAATTACTAACCTCTCAATAATATCAGTATGAAATTTAAATTTCTGCTCCTTATCGTTTTATTCGCTGTAGCCGGCCATACGGCATTTGCACAAGCACAATATACCGTTAAGAGTAAAGTATTGGATGAACAAAAAGGCCCCTTGCCTGGCGCCACCGTTCTTGAAGTTGGAACCTATAATGGCGTAACCACTGATGCCAACGGCAATTTTACACTTAAAGTAGCATCCGAAAATTCCATTGTTAAAATCACTTTTGTCGGTTACAAATCGGTAGAACTACCGGTTAAAGTGATAGGATCATCCGTACTGCTGGCACAGGAAGCGGCAGACTTGCAGGAAGTTGTAGTTGTTGGTTATGGAACTCAACGCAAAAAAGATGTCACCGGCGCTGTTGCCAGCATTAACAAGGACAACCTGAACAAAGGCGCCACCACTAGCCCTTTGCAGCAAATTGCAGGAAAAGCTGCCGGTGTCGTCATTACCCAAACAGGGAGCGAGCCCGGTTCAAATCCTAACATCCGCATTCGCGGTATTACCTCGCTCATTGGCGGGAGCAACCCTTTGGTGGTTATCGACGGAGTTCAGGGGAATATCGATTTCCTGAACCAGTTGCCGCCTAACGAAATTGAAACCATCGACATTCTGAAAGATGCTTCATCAACCGCTATTTATGGCTCACGTGGCGCAGCAGGCGTAATATTGGTGACCACCAAAAAAAGCAAAATGGGAACCTCGCAGGTTGAATTCAGCAGTACGGTTTCGCTCGATATGATTTCGAAAAAGCTTGATATAATGAGCGCCGACCAATGGCGGGCTCAGCGCGAAGCCTGGGGCGTGCCAGTATCAACCGATCATGGTTCGGACACTGACTGGTATGGATTAATGACTCAGAATGGATCCACCCAAAATTATGGACTGGCCATTGGAGGAGGCACAAAAGATTTTAATTACCGTGCATCAGGTTCAGCTATTCTTCAAAATGGAATAGTGATTAACTCGAAAAACAAAAACTACATTGGTCGTATACAGGCTACACAGAAAGCGCTGAATGACAAACTGGTTATTACTGCAAACCTAAGCAGCGGGCTTACCAACAATATTGGAAGCCCCGGTAGCATAGGCCGTGCATCATTTACTTCAAACCTCATCAGCAATACATATGTGAGCCGTCCGACCGACCCGGTTTTAAATACCAACGGAACTTATTTCACTGATCCCAATGTGTTTCAATACATTAATCCCTATGCCGTTGCACAAACTGTTGT
>DGQJ01000118.1:0-3524 GCA_002389705.1 Bacteroidales bacterium UBA4417 | reverse complement strand
AACTGGCACGAAGATGAAAAACTCACCGACCTTAGTCTGAATTACAAATCAACTTTCGGCAAACATACCCTCGACGCCATAGCAGTTTACGAATGGCAAAGGCAAACTTACAACGGGAATTTTACCCAGATGAAAGGATTTATCAATGATATCACCACTTTCAATGCCTTACAGAACGGTGATTTTTCAAAAATCGTTTCGGGCGACATAAACTCCTACAAAAACGACCGTACCACGGTTTCCTTCCTGGGAAGAGTAAATTATGGTTTTATGGATCGCTACCTGCTAACGTTGAGCATTCGCAGAGACGGATCATCAGTGTTTGGCGAAAACCACAAATGGGGGAATTTCCCTTCGGCATCAGTAGCCTGGAAGTTAAGCGAAGAAAATTTTATGAAAGGCTTGACATTTGTGAACGATTTGAAACTGCGTGTTGGTTACGGAGTTACCGGAAATCAGCAGGGATTGTATCCGCAAAATTCACTTCAACTGGTTGGATCGGCTGGTCAGACATATTTTTCAGGCAGCCAGATCACAAATTTCGTAATCATACAGAATGCTAATGCTGACCTGGGATGGGAATCGAGGGCACAAACCAATATCGGTCTCGATTTTTCTTTGTTCAAAAACCGCTTATCGGGTTCGGTTGATGTTTACACCGCTACCACCAAAAACCTCTTGTTCAATTACACGGTACCGCAGCCTCCGTATCCGTACGGAAGTATTGTTGCCAATGTTGGCAGCCTGCTTAACGAAGGAATTGATCTGAATCTGAACGGAAATATTATTAAAACCAACGATTTCAGTTTTTCGATGAATGGTAACTTATCCTTGCTCCGGAATGAAATTCTTGAACTCAGCGGCAGCATTAACGGCGTTCCTCTGAATACCGATTATGTTCCGTGGGGAATTAACAGTTACCTGATTAAAGGGCAGCCGATAGGCACTTTTAATATACTGCAACATGCCGGAAAAACAGAAAGCAACGAAGAAACTGTAGTTGACCGGAATACGGATGATGTTATTGACGCCGGGAGCCAAAGCCCCGACCGCGTTATTGAAGGTTCGGCATTGCCAAAATATACCTATGCGTTCTCGCCGGTATTTGCCTACAAGCAATTCGATCTGTCCATGTTATTCCGTGGTTCGGGAGGCAATAAAATATACAATAGTATCAGGTCATCTTTCAGCTATTTCGAAAACCTGGGTAAATCAAATATGCTTAACAGCGCAGTTCCGCTTGGGTTGTTTACATCAAAATATGCATCCGATTTATGGCTTGAAGACGGCTCTTTCCTGCGTTGGGATAACCTTACCCTGGGTTACCGCTTCAATACAAAAAAGCTGAAATATATCAGCAATCTGCGCTTTTCGCTCACAGCAACAAATCTTGCTTTGTTTACCAAATACACCGGCCTCGATCCCGAATTAAATGTGAATGGCGCAAATGGATTTGGATCCGATGGCGGTATTTATCCACGCACTACATCCATTGCTTTTGGATTAAATGTAACTTTTAAATAACCCTTAAAGTCAGGCATAATGAAAAAGATAATAGTCCTTGCAATATTTGCCGTTTTGATAACGCAGAGTTGTACCAAGGTAGATGAAGTGGTTTATGATAAATACCCTGCAACCGATTTTTACGCTTCGGCTACAGGCGCTGATGTGGCCCTGGCAAATGTTTACTCCCAGATTCCGGGTAACTGGGGTGGCGTTGGTTATGCCGGAGCTGATAACGGATGGTACGATATAAACAGCATGTCGACCGATGAGCAAGTTGTTCCACACCGTACTACGGGCGACTGGGAACTTACCTTTGCCCAGATGTATATGCGTGAATGGTTGCCAAATCATTCGCAGATAAACAATACCTGGAACTGGTTGTACAAATCGGTTTTTAGTTCGAACCTGGCTGTTGACCTGCTGGTAAAAGCGAATGCCGATCCTTCGAAAATTGCGGAAGCAAAGGTGATGAGAGCTTTCTTTTATTATCTGCTCATTGACGACTTCGGATCGGTTCCCTTTTACACCGAAAACAGCATAACTGTAGATAAGATGCCTCAGAAAAGCCGAAAGGAAATTTTCGATTTCGTGGTAAATGAACTCAAAGCCAATGTTGATCTGCTATCGCCTGTAAGAGGAGGAGCATATTACGGCAGGTTTAATAAATGGGCAGGTTATACTTTGCTGGCCAAGCTTTATCTGAATGCCGAAGTTTATACCGGCACGC
This sequence comes from Bacteroidales bacterium UBA4417, assembly GCA_002389705.1. Lineage (GTDB taxonomy): Bacteria > Bacteroidota > Bacteroidia > Bacteroidales > UBA4417 > UBA4417. The sequence continues at coordinate 1,291 of DGQJ01000118.1, read as the reverse complement.
CGATGTGGGCCGAATGTATTGCCGCCTGCAACAAAGTAGCCGAAGGTGGATTTACACTTCATTCGGGTGCAAAAGATGCTTCAAATCCACTTGGTTCAAAATACTTTGAACTGTTTGGCGATGTGTGTCCTGATGATGAAACCATACTTGCAATTTATACCAAAGTTGACGTTGTTGGGAGGAATATTTTTACTGTGCGTAGCCTTGGCGGTGCCGACGGAACTGCATTGATAGGCATAAGTGCCTGGAACGGAACCATAGTTCCTGAAGATTATATTACCAAATTTAGTGACAACGATATACGTAAACATCAGTTCCGCTATGGCGCAAATCCTTTCGGACCTAAGCCGGCTGGATTCTTCAATTATTCGCTTACAGTTACCAACCTCGAAAATCCGGGCGCAGCACCCAATGATGGCGCCAGGAGCCAAAAATTCTGGCCAGCCTTACCCGCTAACGGAGGTGGAGCTTCCAATGATTTCCCGATCTACAGGTATGCCGATGTTATGCTGATGAAGGCTGAATGCTTGGTGCGTACAGGCGACGCAGCTTCAGCCAAAACACTGGTAGATGCCATCAGACAGCGTGCAGGATTGCCGGTATTAGCCAATAGCCCTACTTTGACTGACATTTACAATGAACGTGGTTTTGAACTTTCGTGGGAAGGCCATCGCCGCCAGGATATGATCCGTTTTGGCACATTTACGCAGGCTCATGGCTTGGCTCCTGCAGTCGACGATCATTTTAAACTTTTCCCCATTCCTACCAATGCTCTAAATGCAAATACCAACCTGGTACAAAATCCCGGATACGGAAATTAAATTTCAGCCTGGGTGAAACCAGGAAGAATTTCAGCAAAGTTAAATGTGAATTTTAAAGGTAGAAAAATGAAAAAATATATTATACAGGCATTTTGTGTGATGATTGGCCTTACGCTGCTTTCGTCATGCGCTAAGAGCCCGGAACTGACTGTACTCGGCGTTATTAACTTTCCGCAAACATTTCAGAGTTCAGCTAACACCGTCACAATTACTGCCGACAATGATTCAGTTGAAAAAATTGACTTCAACTGGCAGCCGGTAAATTACGGTATTGAAGCGGCAGTTTCATACAGTCTGCAATTTGATCTTCCATCAGATACAGCCGGAGCCTCCGGTTGGGGAAAAGCCCAGGAAGTTATTGTTGGCGACGATTTATTGACAAAGAGTATTATGTACTACGAACTGAACAAAATTGCCATCAACGGGCTAGGTCTCGAACCGGGCATTGCTGCCAAGATGGTGGTACGTGC
>DGQJ01000375.1:693-2561 GCA_002389705.1 Bacteroidales bacterium UBA4417 | reverse complement strand
GCACCTCCGCTGGTGCTTGATAACGTGGTTTTTGTGGGCTCACTCGAAGGCATTGTTTTCGCCGTAGATGCAATAAGCGGAAAGCTGAAATGGAAATATAAAACCGAGGGGCAGATTTCAGGCTCCTGCAACTGGACATTTGGCCCCGATGGCAAACAAAAAAGAATACTTTTCGGGAGTTACGACTATTTCCTGCATTGCGTGGATGCTGCCACAGGTAAGCTTTTGTGGAAATATGAATCGGGAAATTATATTAACGGTGCTGCTGCTATCAGCGGTAAAAACGCTGTGTTTGGCGGCTGCGATGGCATACTGCACAGTGTAAATACCAACAGCGGCAAAGCATTAGGCAATATCGATATCGGAACCTACATCCCGGCTTCCGCTGCCATTGCGGGCAACCTGGCCTATTTCGGAAATTACGACGGTGTCTTTTACTGTACCGATCTGAAGCAAAAAAAAGTAATCTGGAAAACCGAGGGTGGCGGACCATTCCTGGCTTCGCCGGCCATTTCCGGAAACCGTGTAATTACCGGGTCGCAAAACAAAACATTGTATTGTTACAATACACGGGATGGAAAATTGCTTTGGAAATTTAAAGCACTAAACAAAGTGGATGCATCGCCGGTTATCACAGGAAATTACGTGGTTGCAGCGAGCGCCGACGGACGACTGCGATTTCTGAATATTGCAACAGGCACCGAAACCTGGAAATACGAAGTTGGGAGCGCTATCAGCGGCACACCGGCTGTAACATCCAGAATGATAGTAATCGGCGCCGAAGACGGAAAAGTGTATGCTTTTGGCCCTCAATAAAATATAAACCACTACCCGAAATAAGCAACCATGAAAATTGTCCATATTGTTCCCGGCTTTGGGGGAACGTTTTATTGTGGTAACTGCCTTCGCGACAGCGGTGTGGTAGCCTCACTTAAAAAATCAGGGCACGACGCCATTACCCTGCCCATGTACCTGCCCTTAACCCTTAACGGGGAGGCAAACCCTGATATACCTGTTTTTTATGGTGCCGTAAATATTTACCTGAAACAATTCCCGGTTTTCAGGCATATGCCAAAATGGTTCGAAAAACTTATGAACTCATCGGCCGTGCTCAGGTTTGCTGCAAGGAAATCGGGTTCCACACGCGCTTCGGGGCTCGAGGACCTTACAGAATCCATGCTGATGGGCGAAAAAGGACACCAGAATGAAGAGCTTCAGCAATTGGTTGATTTTTTACGATACCACGAAAAACCCGATGTGGTTCACATTTCGAATGCGCTGCTGCTCGGATTGGCAAAAAAAGTACGCGACGAGGTTAAAGTCCCCGTAGTTTGTTCCCTTCAGGATGAAGATGTATGGGTAGATGCCATGCACGAAGATCACCGTGAAAAAATGTGGCAGCTGCTGGCCGAAAAGGCAAAAGATGTGGATGCCTTTATCGCGGTAAGCGACTTTTTTGCCGGGGTGATGCAAAAACGCATGTCCATTCCTGACCAAAAACTTCATGTGCTTCATGTGGGTGTTAATCCCATGGCATATACCTATTCAAAGCCTGCTGCCGAACCCCAGGCAATTGGATTTTTATCACGGATGAATGACGAAAACGGTTTTGAGATACTCATCGATGCCTTTATCAGGCTGAAAGAAAATCCGGCTTTCAGAAACCTCAAACTAAAAGCCACCGGGGGAATGACCGGCGACGACACAAAGTTTATTAACCATCAGTTGCAGAAAATGAAACAGAAGGATATTATCCGCGATTTTGAAATTCTGCCCGATTTCTCACCGGCCGCTTTGCGCGATTTCTTCAAATCCATCAGCGTGCTTTCGGTACCGGTTCTTAAAGGGGAGGCTTTTGGTCTTTACCA
>DGQJ01000375.1:0-594 GCA_002389705.1 Bacteroidales bacterium UBA4417 | reverse complement strand
CGACATTTCCCCGGAACCGGGGAGTATCCTGATTTATGAAATGATTGCGATAAACCGGCAAATTAGAAACTGATACCCACCACCAGGTTAAATTCTTCGCGGTTTGGATTTACGCAAACCATACCTGTAACGGGTAACGAAAATTTATCGGTGATTTTTAAATCCTTGCTGGTTTTTAAGCCCAGGTTGCAGATAGCGAAAATATCATCGCCATTATCCTCATAAGTAGTGTGCCACCCATTACCGGCACCTGCAAAAACTCCGAAATTTTTAAATGCATAATTAACCTCAAAATACATATCGCCACCGCCGGGTTTGTTGGCTGGTCCACCCAATGAGGCATCATTAATGATGTAATTGGCTGCAATTGAAAAATTTTTGATGGTATAGGCAGCATTGATCTCGAAAGCATGGCTCGAAGTATCACCCTGGTACTGAAAATATGGGGTGCCCTGGTAATAATAATCGGTCAAACCAAGAGTCAAGCCAAAATCAAAGGCATATGAAGTGTAAAGATCCATTTCAGCCACATCAGTGTCGAAATGAAAACTGGTTGACCCCCAGGCGCCGAGTGTAAAGCCTCCGGTTGTAAAT
>DGQJ01000028.1:49008-52030 GCA_002389705.1 Bacteroidales bacterium UBA4417 | reverse complement strand
AGCCTTCAGATCGGCCAGCATACGCTCTTTTTCAACCAGGCTAACCACGTTGTTGTCGGGTACGGGTATGCCGTTGGTGCCATAGGTGTAGTTTAAAAACGCAAGCCTGAAACCCCGGGTATTTATGATCATCGGGTTCGAATTGCGGTAACTTTCTGTATTCTTATAGGTACCCATATGCATCATCCCCAGGCTGTCGAGTATGGTAATAGTACGTTCAATGCCTGTACGGCCGCGGTCGCAGCAGTGATTATTGGCGGTTCCAACCATATCAATCCCGGCATGAAGCATACCATTTACCAGTTCGTCGGGCGAGCTGAAAGCCGGATAACCGCTGTAAGGTTTACCGGCCAGGGTGGTTTCGAGGTTGGCAATCGCGAGGTCGGCACCCGAAAGAAAAGGTTTTATGTAACTGAAACAAGTATCGTAATTATAAACTCCATGCCGGCTGTCACAGGCTGCTTCAACCTGTGGCATATGCTGCATGATGTCGCCGGCAAAAATGAGGGTAATTTCGTGAGCGGCAACCTGTGATTTGCGCTTGTCGCCGGCAGGGGTTGAGGGCAATGCCGACAACAGCACGATAGCCGATACTACCAGCGCGAATTGCATAAAACGGCGTTTCAAAAATCCAGATATCATATGATTGAAGGTGAATATTATTTAAACGGACAGGATGGAGAAAGGTTTCAGGAGTTTCAAAAGTTTNNAGGGTTTCAAAAGTTTACCTTCGGTGAGCATGCTTCGCTCGGTTCAGGGGTTTCAATGTTTCAACAATATTACATTCGCAGCACACCTGGCAGTAATCCACATTTCCTGCCTACTGACGCAGTCAGGCAGGCACAATCCCCAATCCTACATCATACATCCCACATCCGACATCCCATTCCGCAATCTACAATCCGCAATCGCTAAGCACCAAGCACCAAGCGCTACCCCTTCCTTCCGCCAGCTTCCAGTTCGCGCAGGTTCTCCATTTTTTTCTTTTCGAGGAAAGCGGTTACATCGCACAGGTGTTCCTTTACCTGTTTGTTACCGAATTCGTATACTTTGCTCACCAGTCCATCCAGAAAATCGCGGTCGTGCGATACCAGAATCAGTGTGCCATCGTAATCCTGCAGCGCTGCTTTCAGTATATCCTTGGTTTTCATATCCAGGTGGTTGGTAGGCTCATCGAGTATCAGCAGGTTTACCGGTTCAAGCAACAGTTTGATCATTGCCAGGCGGGTGCGTTCACCCCCTGAAAGTACTTTTACCTTTTTGGTCCAACTGTCGCCGCCGAACATGAAAGCGCCCAGCAGATCCTTTATCTTGGTGCGGATATCCCCTTTGGCAACATCGTCAATAGTCTGGAAAACGGTATTATCCTCGTCGAGCAGGGAGGCTTCGTTCTGCGCGAAATACCCGATCATGGTGTTGTGCCCCAGCGCCAGCTTGCCTTTGTAATCAATTTCTCCCATAATGCTTTTTACCATGGTCGATTTTCCTTCGCCGTTTTTACCCACAAAAGCAACACGTTCGCCCCGGGCAATGCTGAAGGATGCATTGGCAAACACCAGGTGATTGTCGTATCGTTTGGTCATCCCTTCGAGGATTACCGGGTAACTTCCCGAGCGAGGTGATGGAGGGAATTTGAGGCGCAATGCCGAAGTATCTTCTTCGTCAACTTCAATAATATCCAACTTTTCGAGCATTTTCACCCGCGATTGCACCTGGTTTGTTTTTGAATAGGTTCCGCGGAAACGGTCGATAAAATCCTGGTTATCGGCAATAAAGCGCTGTTGTTCATCAAACTGTTTCTGCTGCTGTTCCCGGCGTTCCTTACGCAACTGCAGGTACGACGAATAGTTTACTTTGTAATCGTAAATCCTGCCCATGGTAACCTCTATGGTGCGGGTAGTAATATTATCGACAAAAGCGCGGTCGTGCGAAATCACAATCACGGCTTTGGCGCTGTTGATCAAAAAATCCTCGAACCACTGAATGGATTCGATGTCCATGTGGTTGGTAGGCTCATCGAGCAGCAGCAGGTCGGGTTTTTGAAGCAGGATTTTAGCCAACTCGATGCGCATGCGCCATCCGCCGCTGAATTCGTTGGTCGGCCGGGTAAAATCCTCGCGGACAAAACCAAGCCCCAGTAATATTTTTTCTACTTCAGCATCGTAATTTATCTCTTCGATGGAATAAAATTTCTCGCTCAGCGCCGAAACCTTTTCAATAATTTCGTAATACTCAGCCGATTCGTAATCGGTGCGGGAAGCCAACTCAGCATTAAGTGCTTCAATTTCGTGCTGCATGGCAAATATATGGGCAAAAGCCTGGGCTGCCTCTTCGAAAACGGTGCGGCTGTCGTGGGTAAGCAAATGCTGCGGCAGGTAAGCAATAACTGCATCCTTGGGTGCTGACACTTTGCCCCGCGATGCCGTTTGAATGCCGGCAATAATTTTGAGCAAGGTCGATTTACCGGCGCCGTTCTTGCCCATAAGCGCAATTCTGTCCTTATCGTTTATTGCAAATGAAATATCTTTGAAAAGTGTAGTTCCTCCAAATTCTACTGTAAGTCCGTCAACTGAAATCATCTCTGTTTTTTAATGGGCTGCAAAGATACCGGTTTTGAGGGAGTTTCGGAAATATCAGCAAAACACATCCTGAGCCGGTGCCGGCACCCGCAGTTTTACCTAGGCTTATGCATTTAGAGATTTTGCTCTAACTTAAACCACATGCAGATTATCGAAAGCCGGCCAGCATCGTAAGCATTAAGAGCTGGCAAAGGAACAGATTTTCCGGGTATGCAGGTTTTTGATTATATAATTGTAACTTTGCNNCTTTCAAAAATATTCATATGGAAACACCACTGCTTACTACCATTCTGCACGAAAACAGTATCAAATACGGTTCGCGGAATGCTATTTTTTACCAGGCACCTGATAAAAACTGGGTACCCATTACCTGGACCCAATTATGGACCTCCATTGAAGATACAGCAAAGGCATTCCTAGCACATGGCGTAAAACCAGGCGAC
>DGQJ01000028.1:47438-48941 GCA_002389705.1 Bacteroidales bacterium UBA4417 | reverse complement strand
TATGCCCGAATGGACCATTTCGGACTATGCGCTGCAGCTGATCAGGGCAGTGTCGGTACCTATGTTTGCGGCTACCAGCGTGGCACAGGCCCGGTATATGCTTAATGAAACCGAATCAGTCTTATTCCTGGTTGGCGAACAGGAACAATACGATATTGCCACACAATTGGTGTCGCAGATTCCATCATTGCGAAAAATCATTGTTTTCGATGCACAGGTTAACGTACAGGACAATGAATTAGCAAGCTCTTTTACGGATTTCAAGGCAATGGGCCGCGACGGCAACTGGAAAGAGAAACTCAGGGCAGTAAGCATTGAAGCACAGGATGAAGACCTGTGTACCATCATTTACACATCCGGTACAACCGGTGAGCCCAAAGGAGTAATGTTAACGGTGGCTAATTTCAGGCATTGCGTGCGCATACACGATTTACGGATCAATATCAGCGACCAGGATGTTTCGCTGTGCTTCCTGCCCCTGAGCCATATTTTTGAGCGCGGCTGGACATTTATTGTGCTGAGCAAAGGCATGACATCCTATTACCTGCGTAATCCCAAGGAAGTGGTCGACGCCGTGAAAGTGGTAAAGCCAACACTGATGTGTTCGGTTCCGCGTTTTTTCGAAAAAACCTACGAAGGGGTAAATGCCAAAATCGCTAAAAGCTCTGCATTCAAACAATGGTTGTTTAAATGGTCGATAAAAATGGGCGGTAAAAGATTCGACCGCATCTGCAATAAACAACGTGTGCCACTTACTTTAAAAATAGCTTATGCCATTGCCGATAAACTGGTACTTTCCAAAGGACGCGCCGTGCTGGGCGGCCGTTTCAGGTTTATGGTTTGTGGCGGCGCAACCATGTCGCTCGATATCATCCACTTTTTCGAACAGGTTGGTATCCATGTAAAAATTGGCTATGGACTTACTGAAACCGTGGCTTCGGTTACCTGCCTGCTCGATGATGACCTGAAAACCAGCTCGGTGGGCAAGGTTATGCCGCTGCTCGATGTAAAAATAGGCGACAACAACGAGGTAATGGTTAAGGGCGGAACTGTTTTTAAAGGATACTACAAAAAGCCCGAACTTACCGCACAGGCTTTTAAAGACGGATACTTCTGCACCGGCGATGCAGGATACCTCGACGAAAAAGGATACCTGTACCTTACCGACAGGATTAAGGATATTATTAAAACTTCCTCAGGCAAATACATTGCACCACAAAAAATCGAGTCTCTTCTTTCGTCGGACAGGTCCATTGAGCAAATTACCATTATCGGAAGCGAACGAAAATATGTTACTGCCCTGGTAGTGCCCGCGGCATTAGCATTCGACGAACTTATGCAGGAAATGAAACTTGCCAACCTGCCAAAGGAACAACAGGTGAAAGAAACCTCAGTTATTGAATTCTACCAGCAACGCATCAACGAACTGCAGAAGGATTTATCGCCTTTTGAACAGGTAAAAAAAATAGTGCTGCTGCCTGATGAATTCAGCATACAAAAAGG